>JAEWYD010000139.1 GCA_023462275.1 Actinomycetes bacterium | reverse complement strand
CCGCCGGAGCGGGCGTTCGCGGCCCGGCCGACCGGGTGCCCTCGCCCGTCGCCCCCGCCGCTGCCCTCGACAGCGCGGTGCTCGACAGCGCCGCCCTCGACAGCGCTGCGCTCGCGAGCGTCGAGCTGGACGGCGGCCCGCTCGACACCCCGCTCGACAGCGCCGCGCTCGACACCCCCCTGCCCGTCGGAGGTCGCTGACCGTGCCCGCCACCCGTGAGTCCCGCGCGCTGCTCGGCACGCCCACCGGAGCCCCCGGCCCTGCCTCTACGGCCGTCTTCATGGCCTTCTTCCTCAGCGGCCTGAACTTCTCCGGATGGGCGGCCCGCCTGCCGGCGGTCCGGGACGCACTCGACCTGCGCCCCGAGGCCGTGGGTGCCCTCCTCCTCGTCGGCGCCTTCGGCTCGCTGCTGTCGCTCCCGCTCTCCGGCGTCGTGGTCCAGCGGATCGGCGCGCGGCGGACCGTGGAGGTGTCCGCCGGACTCAACACCGGCGGCCTGCTGGTCGCGGCCGCCGGCGTCGCGGACGGCTCGCTCTGGCTCACGGGCCTGGGCCTCGTCGTCTACGGGCTCGGCACGGGCGTGTGGGACGCGGCGATGAACCTCGAGGGCGCAGCCGTGGAGCAGGTGCTGGGCCGGTCGCTGATGCCTCGGTACCACGCGGGTTTCTCGTTCGGCACGATGGCGGGCGCGGCCCTCGGGGCGGGCGCCGCCGCGCTGCACGTGCCGGTGCTCGCGCACCTCGGCGTCGTGCTCGTGCTCAGCTTCGCGACGGTCCTGTGGTCCACCCGGTACTTCCTGCCCGGGGGCACGCATGCGCCCGAGGTCGCCGCCGCGGACGACGCGCCTCGCCCGCGTGGCGGGGCGCTCGCGGCGTGGGCCGAGCGCCGCACGCTCCTCATCGGCGTCGTCGTGCTGGCCGCCGCCCTGACGGAGGGCGCCGCCAACGACTGGGTGAGCCTCGCCGTCGTCGACGGCTTCAGCGCCCCCGACGCCGTCGGGGCAGTCGCCTTCTGGGTGTTCGTCACGGCGATGACCGCAATGCGCCTGGTCGGCACCCGGATGCTCGACCGCTGGGGCCGCGTCGTGGCGCTGCGGCTGACGGCGCTCGTCGCGCTGGTCGGCCTCCTGCTGTTCGGCCTTGCCCCGTGGCTGTGGGCGGCCGTCGTCGGGGTGGTGCTGTGGGGCTTGGGCGCCGGGCTCGGGTTCCCGGTGGGGATGAGCGCGGCGGCGGACGACCCGCGCCGGGCGCCCGCCCGGGTCGCCGTCGTCTCGACCATCGGGTACAGCGCCTTCCTCGCCGGGCCGCCGCTGCTCGGCCTGCTCGCGCAGCACGTCGGCTACCGGCACGCGCTCCTGGCGATCGCCGCCCCCGCGGTGCTGGGCTTCCTGCTCGTCCCGGCGACGCGGCCGCTGCCGGGCACGACACCCCTGGGGGCCGTCGACGACCTCGTCGACCCGGCCTCCGGCGTCGGGGTGGCGGCGGGGAGCGTCGCGGTGCCCGACGGCGTGCGCCCGGCCGGCGACGACCGGCCGCCAACTAGCCTGGGGGGATGACCGCCCCCCGCCCGCTGGCCGAGCTCACCACCCTGCGCCTCGGCGGACCGCCCGCGCGACTGGTCGAGGCGGGCTCGGAGGCGGAGCTCCTCGCCGCGGTCCGGGCGGCCGACGACGCAGGGGAGCCCCTGCTCGTCCTGGGCGGCGGCTCCAACGTCGTCGTCGCCGACGCCGGCTTCCCGGGTGCGGTCGTGCGCGACGTGCGCAGCGGCATCACGGTCGAGGACATGTCCGGCAGCTGCGGGGGCGTGAGCATCCGCGTGCCGGCGGGCACGCCGTGGGAGGACGTCGTCGACCGCGCCGTCGGCGAGGGCTGGATCGGCGTCGAGGCGCTCGCGGGCATCCCGGGCTCGACCGGGGCGACCCCTGTGCAGAACGTCGGCGCCTACGGCCAGGAGGTCGCGGGGGTGGTCGCCACTGTGCGGACCTGGGACCGGGCGGAGCGGCGGGTTCGCACGCTGGCCCTGACCGACCTGGAGTTCGGGTACCGGACGTCGCTCCTCAAGCGGTCGATGCGGGCCGACGACGGGGCGGGCTTCACGCCGACGCCCCGGTACGTGGTCCTCGACGTCGGGTTCCAGCTGCGGATCGGGCGGCTCTCGGCGCCCGTGGAGTACCCGGAGCTCGCGCGGCTCCTGGACATCCCGCTCGGCTCGGCCGCCCCGCTGGCGGACGTGCGGTCGGCAGTCCTGGCGCTGCGGGCCCGCAAGGGCATGGTGGTCGACGCCGCGGACCCCGACACGTGGAGCGCCGGCTCGTTCTTCACCAACCCCGTGCTGCCCGCCGCGCTCGCCGACGGCCTGCCCGAGGGTGCGCCCCGCTACGCGGTCCGGTCGGCCCGCCCGAGCTTCACCGCGGGTGCCAGCCTCGGCGCGATCGACGAGACGCTGGTGAAGACCAGCGCGGCGTGGCTCATCGAGCACGCCGGGTTCGGCCGAGGCTTCGGCCTGCCAGGCCCCGTCGGGCTGTCGACGAAGCACGCGCTCGCCCTGACGAACCGGGGCGACGGCACGACGGCGCAGCTTCTCACCCTGGCGCGGACGGTGCGCGACGGCGTGCGGGAGGCGTTCGGGATCACGCTCGAGCCGGAGCCCGTGCTGGTCGGGGTCACCCTCTGACGGCCGGCGCCCGGAGGGTCCCCGGCCGGGCGGCGCAGCGCCGTCAGGCCGGTGCGGCCAGCCATGCGTCGATGCCGGCGAGGAGCCGGGCCTTCGAGGCCCCCGGCGCGCGGGAGGCCCGCACCGAGCCGCGTGCGAGCTCGGCCAGTGCGGCGTCGTCCAGGCCGTGCACGTGCCGGGCGACCTCGTACTGGGCGACCAGCCGCGAGCGGAAGAGCAGCGGGTCGTCCGCGCCGAGCGCCACGGTGGCGCCGGCGGCGACCAGCGCGCGCAGCGGGACGTGGTGGGGTTCGGCGTAGACGCCCAGGGAGACGTTGGACGCCGGGCAGAGCTCGAGGGCGACGCCCTCGGCCACCAGGACGTCGAGCACGCGCGGGTCCTCCGCGGCACGCACGCCGTGCCCCAGCCGGTCCGGGTGCAGGTGGGCCAGGATCTCGGCGACGTGGTCCGCCCCGAGCAGCTCGCCGCCGTGCGGCACGGCTGCCAGCCCGGCGCGGTGGGCGATCGCGAAGGCCGGGGCGAACTCGTCCGTGGACCCGCGGCGCTCGTCGTTGCTCAGGCCGAACCCGACGACCTGGCCGGGTCCGTCGCCGGCATAGCGCGCGGCGAGCCGGGCGAGCGTCCGCGCCTCGAGCGGGTGGCGCAGCCGGGACGCCGCGACGACGACGCCGACCTCCACCCCGGTCTCGGTGCTCGCCTTCGCCGCCTCGTCGAGCACGATCTCGAGGGCGGCGGTGAGCCCGCCCACGTACGGTGCGTACGACGTCGGGTCGACCTGGATCTCGAGCCGGCCGGAGCCCTCGGCGGCGTCGTCGGCGGCCGCCTCGGCGACGATCCGGCGCATGGCGGCCTCCGATCGCACGCAGGCGCGTGCGGCGTCGTAGAGGCGCTGGAACCGGAACCAGCCGCGGTCGTCCGCAGGGACCGCCAGGGGGTCGCCGTCGAGGAGCGCGTGCGGCAGGCGGACGCCGGCGGTCGCGGCGAGCTCGGCGAGCGTCGTCGGTCGCAGCGACCCGGTGAAGTGCAGGTGCAGGTGAGCCTTGGGCAGGGTCGCCAGGTCACGCACGGGGTGAGTCTGCCAGGTGGCGGGTCCGGAGGGCGCGGTGCCGCCGCGGACCCGACAATTCACACGGACGTGACGCACGGCAGTACCGGGACAAATGGTGTCGTTCCGTTGCGCCGCTCCCAGCCGCGGCGCAGCCTGAGGGGTGGAGGACGCCGTCCGCGGCGTCCGCGACGGGGGGACGAACCATGGATCGACGACGACTGACCGTGGCCGGCGGGCTGGTGGCGGCGCTCGCCGTGGGCGGCACGGCCGCGTACGCCGCGAACAATGCGACCGCGGACGACGGGACGCAGACCCCGGCGGTGCAGGCGCCGGCCGGCGGTGGCCCGGGCCTCTCCGCGGCCCAGCAGGAGCTCCAGGACCGTGGACTGCTGGTCCAGCAGCTCCAGGACGCCCTCACGCTCCTCGAGCAGGCGCGCGCCGAGGCGCAGGCAGCGACCGCCGCGGCCGAGGCAGCGCGGGCGGCGGCCGAGCAGGCGGCGGCGCAGGCG
>JAEWYD010000138.1 GCA_023462275.1 Actinomycetes bacterium | reverse complement strand
GGGGGGGGGGGGGGGGGGGGCCGGGGGGGGGCCCCGGCGGGGGGGGCCCCCCGGCGCGCCGGGGGGGGCCCACCCCGTCAGGCGGCGGAGCCGTCCTCCTGGGCGGGTCGGCCCGCCTCGCCCGACGCGGCGCGACGAGCGCGCACGTCCTGCAGCGACGTCCCGTAGTAGGCCGCCGTCATGATGTCCTTCATGTCGTCGAGCATCGGCATGCGCGGGTTCGCCGGCGCGCACTGGTCCTCGTAGGACCGCATGGCGAGGTCGTCCAGCTTGCCGATGAACGCCTCCTCCGCCACGCCCTGCGCCGAGAACGAGCGCGGGATGCCGACGGCGTCGCGCAGCTCCTCGACTCCCCGGGCGTAGGACTCGACGCCCTCCTCCGGGGTGCTCGCCGGCAGGCCGAGGGTCTTGGCGATCTCCTGGAAGCGCTCCGGGGCGACGTAGTGCTCGTACTTCGGCCAGCTCGTGAGCTTGGTCGGGACCGTGCCGTTGTAGCGGATCACGTGCGGCAGCAGCGTCGCGTTGGTCCGGCCGTGCACCAGGTGGAAGTGCGAGCCGATGGTGTGCGCCATCGCGTGCACGATGCCGAGGAAGGCGTTGCCGAACGCCATGCCGGCGATGGTGCCCGCGTTGTGCATCTTCTCGCGGGCCTCCGCAGCCTCGGCGCCGCCCTTCACGGACGCCTCGAGGTTGGCGAAGATCAACCTGATGGCCTGCAGCGCCATGCCGTCGGTGAAGTCGTTGGCGTAGACGGAGACGAACGCCTCGGTGGCGTGCGTCAGGGCGTCGAAGCCGGAGTCGGCGGCGAGCGACGCGGGCATCTTGCCGGTCAGCGCCGGGTCGATGATCGCGACGGTCGGCGTGAGCGCGTAGTCCGCGAGCGGGTACTTCAGGCCCGACTTCGGGTCGGTGATGACCGCGAAGGGGGTGACCTCGGCGCCGGTGCCCGACGTGGTCGGGATGCAGACGAGCTTGGCCAGGTTGCCGAGCGTCGGGAACTTGAAGGCACGCTTGCGGACGTCGAAGAACTTCTCGCGCATGTCCGCGAAGACGACCTCGGGGTGCTCGTACCGCAGCCACATGACCTTGGCCGCGTCCATGGGCGAGCCGCCGCCGAGGGCGATGATCGTGTCCGGCTTGAACTCGCGCATGAGCTCGGCGCCGCGGTCGACCGTGGAGATGCTGGGCTCCGGCTCGATGCTGTCGATGATCTGCAGCGCGACCTTGTTCGGACGCCGGCTGAGGACGTCGATCACCTTGTCGACGAAGCCGAGCTTCGTCATCGTCGCGTCGGTCACGATGGTGACGCGGGTGATGTCGGCCATGTCCTCGAGGTAGCGGATGGCGTTCGGCTCGAAGTACGTCTTGGCCGGGACCTTGAACCACTGGAGGTTGTTGTTCCGCCGGCCGATGCGCTTGATGTTCAGGAGGTTCACCGCCGAGACGTTGTTCGAGACCGAGTTGGCGCCGTAGCTGCCGCAGCCGAGCGTCAGCGAGGGGATGAAGGCGTTGTAGATGTCGCCGATGCCGCCCTGCGAGGACGGCGAGTTCCAGATGACGCGGATCGCCTTGACGCGGCTGCCGAACTCCTCGACCAGCTCGGCGTCGGTCGAGTGGATCGCGGCGCTGTGGCCCAGGCCGTCGAACTCCACCATGGCCTCGGCGAGCTGCATGCCGTGCTCGCGGTTCTCGGCGCGCATGACGGCGAGGACGGGGCACAGCTTCTCGCGCGTCAGCGGCTCGTGCGGGCCGACGCCGGAGACCTCGGCGAGGATGATCGACGTCTCGTCGGGCACCGTGAAGCCGGCCATCTCCGCGATGCGCTGCGGGCTCTGCCCGACGACGGCGGCGTTGAGCTTGGCGTTGGCGCAGTTGGTGCCCTGCGCGTCGACGCCGAAGATCAGCCGCTCGAGCTTGGCCTTCTCCTCGGCCGTCACGCGGTAGGCGTGCAGGTGCGCGAACTCGGCGAGCGCCTCGTCGTAGATCTCGGTGTCGATGATCGCGGCCTGCTCGGACGCGCACACCATGCCGTTGTCGAACGACTTGCTCATGACGACGTCGTTGACGGCGCGCTTCAGCTTGGCCGTCTTCTCGATGTAGGCGGGCACGTTGCCGGCGCCGACGCCGAGGGCGGGCTTCCCGCACGAGTACGCCGCCTTGACCATGGCGTTGCCGCCCGTGGCCAGGATGAGCGCGACGCCGGGGTGGTTCATGAGCTCGGCGGTCGCCTCGAGGGACGGCTGCTCGACCCACTGGATGCAGTGCTCCGGGGCGCCCGCGGCGACGGCGGCGTCGCGCACGATCTTCGCGGCGGCGACCGAGCTCTCCTGGGCGGACGGGTGGAACGCGAAGATGATCGGGTTGCGCGTCTTCAGCGCGATGAGCGACTTGAAGATGGCGGTCGAGGTCGGGTTGGTCACCGGGGTGACGCCGCAGACGACGCCGACCGGCTCGGCGATCTCGACGATGCCCTTGAGGTCGTCGCGGGCGACGATTCCGACGGTCTTCAGCTCGGCCATCGAGTGCGTGACGTGCTCGCAGGCGAAGATGTTCTTGACGGCCTTGTCCTCGAAGACGCCGCGGCCGGTCTCGGCCACCGCGAGCTTGGCGAGCTCGCCGTGCTTGTTGAGCGCCGCGACGGAGGCCTTCTTCACGATGTGGTCGACGTCGGCCTGCGTGAACGAGGCGTATGCGGCGAGCGCCTTGGTGGCGCCGGCGACGAGGCCGTCGATGCTCGAGGTGCCGGTGGTGGTGGGCGTCGTGGCTGGCGCTTCGCCGGTCTTGCCACGTCCTGCGCGAGTGCTCACGGGGGTCCTCCCGGGCGGTCGGTCTGGATGGGGGTGGATCGCCCTTGACCCACACCTCACGGTAGGCGGACGGCCTCGGCGTTTTGTGCGCCGAAGGTCCCGAGGGCTGCCGTGATTAACCGGTCCGGGACGTGAGTCCTAGGACGATTTCGGGCCCTCCTGGGACCTCGGTACCAGGCTCGACGAGGGCTTCGGATGGCTTGGCACTCGGGCCTGGAGAGTGCTAGAACGGAGGCGTAGCCACCTGACGTACCGGGCCGGCGACGGGCCGGCCGGAAGGCGTCAGGACGTCGCCGAGGCACCGGAGGGTCCGGGCCTCGCCCGAGGGAGGTGGTGAGCGTGGCTACTCGGTTCGACCCCTTCGCCGAGACCTCTCGGTGGATGGACCAGATGTTCGGCGCGATGCGCGACGCATCCGCCCTGAACGCCCCGACCATGCCGCTGGACCTGTACCGCGCCGGCGACCACTACGTCATGCACGTGGACCTGCCGGGCGCCGACCCGGGCAGCGTGGACGTGAACGTCGAGGACCGGACCCTGACGATCCGGGCCCAGCGCACGGCGCACGAGGAGGCCGACGTCCAGTGGCTGGCGCGCGAGCGCTCCACCGGCACGTACGTCCGCCAGCTGACGGTGGGCCGGGGGCTCGCCCTCGACCGCATCACCGCCAGCTACGCCGACGGCGTCCTGACGCTCACGATCCCGGTGGCCGAGGAGGCCAAGCCGCGCCGCATCGAGGTGCAGCACGCCGCCGCCCAGACGGCGATCGGCGCGGGCAGCGCGAGCGAGCCTGCGACCGCCTGACGCCGGCGGCCGTCAGCCGAGGAGGGTCGCGATCCGCCGGCCCGCCTCCGTGACGAGCGGGCGGGGCATCGCCAGGTTCAGCCGGGTGAAGCCCCGCCCGGCCTCGCCGCACAGGGAGCCGTCGGTCGTCATCACGCCCGTGCGGGCCGCGAGCCAGTGCCCGACGGTCCCCGGCGCCGCGGTCCGCCACGACGGGGCGCCCTCGGCGGCGTGCCGGTCCAGCCCGGCGCGCAGGTCGAGCCAGGCCAGGTAGGTGCCCTCGGGCGGCGCGTACCCGACGACGTCGCCCGCGGCGTCCGCGAGCGCGCTCCGGTTGCCGTCCAGGTACCCGAGCACGTCGGCGAGCCACTCGCGCCCGGCCGTGTACGCAGCGGTGTTCGCCACGGCACCGATCGTCGAGGCGCCCTCGCACAGGAGGTCGTCGTCGGGCGCCCAGGCGGCGGCGTCCACGTCGTTCAGCACGACCTGCGCGCACTTCAGGCCCGGGACGTTCCACGCCTTCGACGCCGACAGCGCGGTGACCGTGTGCGCGGCGGCGGCGGGGGAGACGCTCGCGTACGGGACGTGCCGGAGCCCCGGGTGCACGAGCGGCGCGTGGATCTCGTCGGCGAAGACGCGGCCGCCGTGGCGCTCGACCACCTCGGCGACCCCCACGAGCTCGGTACGGGTCAGCACCCGCCCGGTGGGGTTGTGCGGGTTGACCAGCACGAGCAGGCCGCCGCCGGCCCGGAACGCCGCGTCGAGGGCGTCCAGGTCGAGCACCGGGCGGCCGCCGTCGGTCGCCATCGGCACCTGGATCACCTCGCGGCCCCACACCGCGGGGGCGGTGACGAAGGGCATGTAGGCCGGCGTCGGCAGGATCACGGCCGAGCCGGGTCGGCTGTACCGCGCGACGGTGACCTGCAGCGCCTCGGTGACGTGTCCCACCGGCACGACGCGCTCCGCCGGGACGGACCAGCCGTAGGCGTCGTGGAGCCATGCGGCGCACGCGCTCCCGAGGTCCCGCCGCACGGCCGGGGGCAGGTAGCCCAGCTGGCCGCGCGCGACGGCGTCCTGGACCGCGGCCGTCACGGCGGGCGCGGTCCCGAAGTCGGCCTCGGCGACCCAGGCGGCGATGTCGCCGGGCATGGCCGTCCACTTCAGGCTCCCGCGGGCCCGCAGGGTGTCCGGGTCGAGGAGGTCGCGCGGGTCGGTGTGCATACCCGTCACCGTACCGACCGCGTCGCACGGCCCCGCACGCGCGACTGCGTCGCACGCCCCGGAACGCGCGACGGCGGCGGGCGCCCGAGGGCACCCGCCGCCGTCGTGTCTGCTGCGGCTACTTCACGTCGCCGCGCCAGCCGCCCTCCTCGACGCCGCGCGACTCGATGAACTCCTTGAACGTCGACAGGTCCTTCTTGACCTGCATGTCGTCGATGCCCAACGCCGCGCCGGCCTTCTCGACCATCGACTCGGTCTCCCAGTCGATCTGGACCATGACCCGCGTGGTGTCCGGGCTGAGGCGGTGGAACGTCACGACGCCGGCGTGGGTCTTGCCGTCGATGCTCTTCCACGCGACGCGCTCGTCGGGGTGCTGCTCGGTGATCTCGGCGTCGAACTCGCGGTCCACGCCGCCGATCGAGGTCTTCCAGTGCGTGAGGGTGTCGGTGAGCTGCGTGACCTGCTCCACGCCGCCCATGAAGCGGGGGAACGACTCGAACTGCGTCCACTGGTTGTACGCGGTGCTCAGGGGCACGTCGACGTCGATGGACTGCTCGATGGTGGGCATCCGAACCTCCTGGGATCTCCTGGTGTTCTCGTCCACGCTAGGTCGGGGGCCGCCGTGCCGCGCGTCGAGCGGTCAGGCGGCGTTCGCCCAGCGGTGCACGGCGCCGTCCGCCAGGACGACCATGCCGGACGTGCCGGGCAGGCCCTGGGTCCAGCCCACGGCGTCGGCCCCGAGCGCGACGGCGGCGGTCGCGAACACGTCCGCCCAGAGCAGCGACGGCCCGACGACGGTCGCCGACAGCACGTCGGCGGCGCGGTGCCCGGACCGCGGGTCGACGATGTGCAGGCCGCGGGCGGCGACGCCGGAGGTCGCCACGGCGCCGTCGCGGACGGGGACCGTCGCCAGGACGTGACGGCGGTCGCGCGGGTCCTCGATGCCGATCCGCCACTCGGGTGCCTCCCGGCCGGGGAGGACGAGCACGTCGCCGCCCGCGCCGACGGCGAAGGCGGGCTCCAGGCCGTCCAGGCGGCGTGCGGCGCGCGCGACCGCCCAGCTCTTGACCAGCCCGGTCGGGTCGAACACGCCGGGGTGGTCCGGCACGGCGGACCAGGCGTCGAAGGCGCCGCCGGTGAGGGCGAGGGCCGTCTCGCACAGGCGGTGCACCTCGCGCACGTCCTCGTCGCAGTCGGCCAGCGTCAGCTCGCCGCGCTGGAGGCGGCTGACCTGCGACTGCGGGCGGTAGGTGCTGAAGACCTCCTCGAGCCGGTGGAGGTCGTCGGCGAGCGCGCGCACGGCGCCGTCCACCTCGGCCGAGCCGGCACCGGCGCCGCGCGCGTGCACGCTCACGGGCATGCCCATGACGTGCTCGACCCATGCCCGGCGGTCCTCGGCGCTCACAGGCCGGCCTTGTCGAGCGCGCTCTGCAGCGAGGCGACGTAGCCGGTGCTCGTCACCGTCGCGCCGCTGACCATGTCGATCTGGGCGCTCTGCGCCTGGACCGTCTCCTGCGTGAGGATCGGGACCGCGTAGTCGTTGATCTGCTGGTTGTGGCCGCCGCTGGGGTGCTGGATCGCCTCGGCTCCGGTCACGACGCCGTCCGTCACGGTGATCCGCACCTGCACCGCGCCGTAGCGCGTGCCGGCCGGGTCGCCGTCGAACGTCGCGGTGGTCGTGGCCGCCGCCGGGCCGGTCGCGGCGGGCGACGACGAGCCGCCGGTGCCCGTGCTGCTCCCTGAGCCCGACCCGCTGCCCGCGCCCGCCG
>JAEWYD010000137.1 GCA_023462275.1 Actinomycetes bacterium | reverse complement strand
GCCCCTCGTGGACGGGCCCGGTGAGGAGGAGGGGTCGTGACGCAGCCGGAAGAGACCACACCGCCGGTGCTGGACGCGAAGGGCAGACCCGCGCGGCGCCCCGTCAAGCGCGCCCGCCTCCGACCGGACCCGCCGATCGAGGTCGCCCCCGAGCCGTGGAACCGGCTCCGCGCGCGCAAGCTGGACCCCGCCAAGGGCCTGCGGCTGCCGGGTGGACCGCTCCCCCGTGCGACGGCGTACGTCGGGGACGCGCTGCTGGTCCGGGGCCTGGTGGCCGGCGACGGCGCACTCGCCGACCTGCGCGCCGCGGCGACCGCTGCGGGGATGCGCGTCACGGGCGAGGACCAGGTCGCGCTCGACGCCGACCTCCTCGAGCGCGCCGACCTCCCCGCCGACCTGCGCGACGAGCTCGCCTCCATCTGGGTCTCGGCCCTCGGCCTCGAGCCCGACAGCGACGGCCCGGCGCTCCCGCCGGACGCCTGGGCCGTCCTCCAGCACTTCCGGGCGCAGCACGGGGCTGCCAGCATCGTGGCACTCAACCACGTCGTCACCTCCACCGCGCCCGACATGACGGCCGCTCCGTTCACGCACCCCCACCCCTTCACGCACCCGCACCCGTTCACGCACCCGCACCCCTTCACGCACCCGCATCCCGCCGGTCAGGCGGACGGGGCGACCCTCAGCGGGTACGCCATGGCCGGGCTCGGCGGCCGCCAGCCGGTGGCATGGGTCGGCCCGGCACCGGCCCCGCGGCACCCCATCGACGGCACCGTGCGGCGGCCCGTCGTGGCGGTCCTGGACACCGACGTCGCGGAGCACCCGTGGCTGGACGCGACGTACGTCGAGCGCGACACCGAGGTGCTGGGCGAGACGGTGGGTCTGCCCCGCCTCGCGGAGGACCTGACGGGCACGGCCGAGAGCCTCGTCGGCACGCTCGAGGCCGACGCCGGGCACGGCACCTTCATGGCTGGCCTGGTCCGCCAGGCCTGCCCCGACGCGCGGGTCCTCGCCGTGCGCGTCTTCCGCGGCGACGGCGTCGTCGACGAGGCGGACCTCCTGCGAGCGCTCCAGCTGCTCGCGCTGCGCCAGGTGCGCGCGCTCGGCGGCTCGGGGACGCCGATCGACGTCGTCGTCCTCTCGCTCGGGTACTACCACGAGCAGCCCGACGACCCGGCCTTCGACGGTCTGCTCCTCGGGCCGATCGACCTGCTGGGGCGCCTCGGCGTGACGACGGTCGTCTCGGCCGGCAACGACGCGACGTCCCGCCCGATGTACCCCGCGGCGTTCACACCGCACGTCGGCGGCAGCGTCGAGCTGCGCGCGGACACGCTCCCCGTCGTGGCGGTCGGCGCCGAGAACCCCAACGGCTCCGTCGCCCTCTTCAGCAACGACGGCCCGTGGGTCCGCGCGATGCGGACGGGCGCCGCCCTCGTGAGCACCTACCCCCCGTCGTTCGACGCGTCCGGCCAGCCGTCGGCCGAGCTGGTCACGCCCGACGGCGTCTGGCGGGCCACGCTGGACCCCGACGACTTCTCCTCGGGGTTCGCCGTCTGGAGCGGCACGTCGTTCGCCGCCCCGATCCTCGCCGGGGAGATCGCCGCCCACCTCTCGGACGCGTTCGCGGCGGGTGACGACGCCGTCGACGTGGAGGCCGCCGTCGCCCGGGGCTGGGCCGCCGTCGAGGCGGTCACGTCCGACGACCGACACCCGCTCGTCCGGCCATGATGGAGACCAGGCCCACCGGCGACACCCTGGTCGCCCGCGCCGCAGTCGCCTTCGCGGACTTCCGCGACGGGGACCGGGGCGCCTTCGACGAGCTCATGACGATGGTCACCCCTCTGCTGTGGCACACGGTGCGCGGCACCGGCCTGGACCACGCCCAGGCGGAGGACGTGCTGCAGACCGTCTGGCTGAGCCTGCTGCGGCACGCCGAGACGGTCCGCGACCCGCGCACCGTGGTGAAGTGGCTGCTCATCACCGCCAAGCGCGAGGCGTGGCGGGTGCGCCGTCGCGACCGCGCCCTCGCGATCCCCGCGAGCAGCACCGACGGCACCCCGGAGCTGTGGGACCGGCCCACGGACCCGGCAGAGAGCCCGGAGGCGACCGTCGAGCTCGGCGAGCGCCACCAGCGCCTGTGGCAGCACGTGCACCAGCTGCCGCCGCGGTGCCGGGAGCTCATGCGCGTGATCGCCTTCGCCGACCGCCCCGACTACGGCCACATCGCCGAGGCGCTCGGCATGCCGGTCGGCAGCATCGGGCCCACCCGCGGCCGCTGCCTCGCGAAGCTTCACCAGATCCTCGCCGACGACCCGGCATGGGAGGCCTGATGTCCCACATGTTCGCCGATCAGCCGATCGACGGGCGCGACGTCGCCCTGCTGAACGAGCTGGCTCAGCTCTACGACACCGTCGACCCCGTGCCGTCCGACCTCATCGACCGCCTGCGCTTCAGCGTCGCGCTCGACGAGGTCTTCACCCAGGTCGCCGACATGACGCGCACCCCGGTGGAGCTGGCCGGCGCCCGCAGCGAGACGGGCGTCCGGACGGAGACGATGACGTTCTCCGCCGAGTGCCTGACGGTCATGGTCACGGTCACCCGGATGGGCCCGGACCGGGTGCGACTGGATGGCTGGGTGGCGCCGCAGGCGCCGCTCCCGGTCCGCCTGCGCACGGCCGCGGGACGCATCCGCACGGTGGCCGACGCCGATGGCCGGTTCTCCTTCGAGGACCTGCCCACCGGGTACGTGCAGCTCGCGTTCGGTGCCGGAGGTGCCGACGACACCGGGCAGGTGGTTGTCACCCCGTCGTTCGAGCTGTAGACAGACGGGCATGAGCCCGGCGCCTGACCTCGAGTCCTGGCGCCGGGTGCTGGCTCACGGCCTCGCCCAGAACGGCACGGGCGCGCCCTCGGCGGCCGAGCGCACCTTCACGACGCTCTTGCGGCGGATCGAGGCGGCCGGGTCCCCCGAGGAGGCCACCGTCATCCGGGCGCGCGCGCACCTGGGCCGCGCCGTCAGCATCGTCGACCTGCGCAGCGACCTGCGGCGAGCCCTCGACGACATCGACGCCGCGGAGGAGCTGGCGCGCGCCACCCACGCGCTACCCGTGCTCGTCGCCGCCCACGGCCAGCGTGCGCTCGTCGCCCTCTCGACCGGGCGCACCGAGGAGGCCGTGGCGCACTTCGACGCCGCCGTCGACATGCTGGACGCCGCCGAGCCGCACGACCAGCTCTGCTTGCTGCTCAACCGCGGCGCCCTGCACCTCGAGCAGGGCAACCTCGAGTCGGCGCGCCGCGACCTCGTGCGGTGCGCCGCGCTCTCCGCGTCGCAGGGCGACGGCGTGCTGGAGTTCAAGGCGCGGCACAACCTGGGGTACGTCGAGTACCTGGCCGGCAACCTGCCCACCGCGCTCGCCGAGATGGCCGCCGCGGCACGGCTGGACGCGGGCGGCCCGTGGGCGACGGCGCTGCTCGACCAGGCGCGCGTGCTCCGGGACGCCGGGCTCGTCGGCGAGGCCGACGGCGCCCTGCGGGCCGCGGAGGAGATCTTCCGGCAGGAAGGGGTCGCGCAGGGCGTGGCGGAGACCGTGCTGGCGCGGGCCGAGTGCGCGCTCACCACGGATGCCGCCGCGGCCCGCCGCCTCGCCGCGGACGCCAGCCGCCGGTTCCGCCGGCGCGGCAACGTCCGGTGGGTCCACAAGGCCGAGTACGTCGGGTTGCTCGCCGACCTCTCGGCGGCGGCCGAGGACCCCGCGTCGCCCGGTTCACCTGCGGTCCGCCGCCGGCTGCGCGCCGTCGCGCGGCACGCCCTGGACCTCGCGGACCGCTGCCGCGACCAGAACCTCGACGACCGCGCCCGGTCCGCCCAGCTGGTCGCGGCGACGGCGCTGCTCATGGCCGGCGACCCGGTGCCGGACCGGCCCACGATCGTGCGCCACGACCCGCTCGGCGTCCGGCTCCAGGTGCACGAGGTCCGAGCCCGCGCCGCGCGAGCCGACGGCAACCTCCGCGCAGCCCGCTCCGCCGTGCGCGCAGGGCTCGACGAGGTCTGCGCCTATCAGGCCCGGTTCGGCAGCCTGGACATGCGGACATCGAGCGCGGTCCACGGCGTCGCGCTCGCCACGCTCGACATGGACTTGGCGCTGGAGAGCGGTCGAGCGGTCAGCGTCTTCGCGAGCATCGAACGCACCCGTGCCGCGTCGTCCCGCGTCACGCCGGTCCAGCCGCCGCCGGACGAGGAGACCGCCGCCCGGCTCACCGAGCTGCGGCGCGTCGAGGAGGAGATCCGGGCCGACGCCGGAGCCCAGGGCGCCGACATCCGCGCCCTGCAGGCCCGCGCGACGGAGCTCCGGTCCGCCGTCCGCGCCGGCGCGTGGCGACGCGAGGGTACCCGCGACCGCGCGGCCATCCGGTCCACCACGACCATCGAGGCGCTGCGCGCCGAGCTGTCCCGCACGGACGCCGCGCTGGTGAGCATCGCGGCCCACCGCGGTGTCCTGCACGCCGTGGTCCTCGAGGACGGCCGCATCGCGCACCACGCGCTGGGCTCGGCCGTGCACGTGGACGAGCTCGTGCGGCGCACCCGCGCCGACCTCGACGCTCTCGCGCTGCCGCACATCCCGGCGACCATCCGCCCGACGGTCGTCGCCTCGCTGCGCCGGAGCCTGCGCGCGCTCGACGACGCCCTCCTCGCGCCGCTGGACCTCGGCGACGCACCGCTCGTCGTCTCCCCCACCGGCCCGCTCGCGATCCTGCCCTGGACGATGCTCCCCTCGCGCCGCGGGCTGCCCGTCGTCGTCGCGCCGAGCGCCTCGAGCTGGCACCGGGCCACCGC
>JAEWYD010000136.1 GCA_023462275.1 Actinomycetes bacterium | reverse complement strand
CGGCCCCGTCGACGGCCACGGCCGCGGCGACGGCCAGGGCCAGGCCGAGGACGGCGATCACGGCGAGCATGCGCAGGCCGGCGACGGCGTCCTTGTCGGCGACGGTCGGGACGGCCAGCGGCACGGCGCGGATGCGCGACTCGGGCGCCTCGACGGGCTTGGACTGCAGCCCGGCCACCTCGGTGTCGAGCAGCTGGACGAGCTGTGCGGCACCCTGCGCGACCGCCGTCGGGTCGTCGCCGGTGACGTCGAAGTAGATGACGGACTTCTCGTTGCTCACCGTGTAGTCGACCGTGAGGCCCTGCTCGGCGAACTGGTCGCGCTTGGGCTCGCTGTCCATGAGGGAGACGGCGATCTCCGTGGTCGTCTCCATGGAGCCGCCGAGGTTCTGGAACGGGTTGACCTCGAGGATCTCGCCGGGCTGGGCGCCCGGGACGAGGGAAGGCCCGGTCAGTGCCGCGGAGCTCGTGGCGGTGTAGACGGGCGGGGCCTCGGAGACCCGCATGTTCCCGATGACCAGGGCCAGGCCGAGGATCGGGAGGAATACGTACCAGCGTCGCGCGCACGCCTTGAGCACAGTCCAGAAGTCCATGGTGTCCGTCCAAGGGTCCGGGGTCGGTGGGCGGGCGCGTCAGCGAGCCACACAGGCATCCTGCCCCATTCACCCAATACACACGGCCCGAAGCGGTTAAAGTTCACATGATCTCCGCGAATCGGCGCCGCTTCGCAGCACCCGCCCCAGCAGGTCCTACCCGAGCGAGCAGCACCACCAGCACGTCGACTGCACCCCCCGCACGTCACGAGGAGCGAGATGGTCATCGAAGCGCGCGACATCCCCGTCGTCATCCTGTGCGGAGGCATGGGTACCCGCCTCCGCGAGGCCAGCGAGAAGCTGCCCAAGCCGCTCGTCGACATCGGCGGCCGGCCCATCCTGTGGCACATCATGAAGACGTACGGCGAGCACGGCTTCCGCCGGTTCGTGCTTGCGCTCGGCTACAAGTCCGAGCTCATCAAGAAGTACTTCCTGGACTACCGGCACCTCACCTCCGACTTCACGCTGCGCCTCGGGCAGGACGGCGAGCCGACCTTCCACACGACGACGGGCCGGGAGGACTGGGAGATCACGTTCGTCGAGACGGGCCTCACCACCGGCACCGGCGCGCGCGTCGCCCGCGTGGCCCAGCACCTCGACGCGCCGCGCTTCGCGCTCACCTACGGCGACGGGATCGGTGCGGTGGACCTCACCGCGCTGCTCGCGCACCACGAGCGGGCCGGCCTGCTCGGCACCCTCACCGGCGTGCACCCCTCCAGCCGCTACGGCGAGATGCACGTCCAGGGCAGCACCGTCGTCGAGTTCAACGAGAAGCCGACGCTGGCCGAGGGCTGGGTCAACGGCGGGTTCTTCCTCTTCGAGCGCGAGTTCGTCGACAAGTACGTGCCCGAGGACCCGGGCGTGATGCTCGAGTCCGTGCCGCTCCAGCAGCTGGCGCGGGACCGGCAGCTGTCCGTCTTCGAGCACAACGGGTTCTGGATGGGCATGGACACCTTCCGCGACTGGACCGAGCTCAACACGCTGTGGGACGCCGGCACGGCGCCCTGGAAGATCTGGGAGGACTGACCGTGCGCGTACTCGTCACCGGCACCGAGGGGTACCTCGGCAGCCTGCTCGCCCCCGTCCTCCTCGGCCGCGGCCACGACGTCGTCGGCGTCGACACCGGCTACTACAAGTACGGCTGGCTCTACCACGGCTCGCCGCGGACGCCGGAGACCCTCGCGGTCGACATCCGGCACCTGACGGCCGACCACCTGCGCGGGTTCGACGCCGTCGTCCACATGGCCGAGCTGAGCAACGACCCGATCGGCGACCTCATCGGCGATGTCACCTACGACATCAACCACCACGGCTCGGTGCGGCTCGCCGCGCTCGCCAAGGAGGCCGGCGTCGAGCGGTTCGTCTACATGTCGTCCTGCTCCGTGTACGGCGTGGCCGACGGCACCGTCGACGAGACGAGCCCGGTGGACCCGCAGACCGCGTACGCGCGCTGCAAGGCCCTGGTGGAGCGCGACGTGCTCCCGACGGCGGACGACGGCTTCTCGCCGACGTTCCTGCGGAACGCGACGGCGTTCGGCGCCTCGCCGCGGATGCGGTTCGACATCGTGCTCAACAACCTGGCCGGGCTGGCGTTCACGACCCGCCGCATCGCGATGACCAGCGACGGGACGCCGTGGCGGCCCCTGGTGCACGGCCTGGACATCGCGCAGGCGATCTGGCGGACGCTCGAGTCGCCGCGCGAGCGGGTGCACGGGCAGGTGTTCAACGTGGGCAGCGACGACAACAACTACACCGTCCGCGAGATCGCCCAGATCGTCGGCGCGGAGTTCCCGGGCTGCGAGGTGACGTTCGGCGACCCGAGCGCGGACAACCGGTCCTACCGCGTCGCGTTCGACAAGATCCAGCAGGTGCTGCCGGGCTTCGAGACGGCGTGGGACGCCAAGCGCGGCGCCTCCCAGCTGCGCGAGGTGTTCGAGCGCATCGACCTCGACGACGCCACGTTCACCGGCCGCGGCCACACGCGGCTCAAGCAGATCGAGTACCTCATGCGCACCGGGCAGGTCGACGAGAAGCTCTTCTGGACGGTGGCGCCGTGAGGTACACCGAGACCGCCGTCCGCGACGCGGTGATCGTGGACCTCGATCCCTTCACCGACGACCGCGGCCTCTTCGCCCGCACCTTCGACGCCGAGGAGTTCGCCGCGCACGGCATCGACCCGGCGGTCGCGCAGTGCAACCTCTCGTTCAACCACGCGGCCGGGACGCTGCGCGGGCTGCACCGTCAGGTGCCCCCGCACGCCGAGGGCAAGCTCGTGCGGTGCACGGCCGGTGCGATCGTGGACGTCGCCGTCGACGTGCGTTCCGAGTCGCCGACCTACGGCAAGCACGTCATGGTGGAGCTCACCGCCGCGAACCGGCGCGCGCTCTGGATCCCGCCCTACGTGGCGCACGGGTACCAGACGCTCGTGCCGGACACGGAGGTGACGTACCAGGTCAGCGGCCGGTACGCGCCCGGCGGCGAGCAGGGCTTCCGGTACGACGACCCGGCCTTCGGGATCGCCTGGCCGCTGCCCGTCGCCGTCATCTCGGACAAGGACGCGGCCTGGCCGCTGGTGGAGGACGCCCCATGATCGTCGTCGACTCGCTGCTGGCGCAGCGCCAGGCCGACGGGACGCCCATCCGCGTGGCGCTCGTCGGCGCCGGCTTCATGGGCCGCGGCCTGGTGAACCAGATCGTCAACTCGACCCCGGGCATGGTCGTCGCGGCGATCGCCGCGCGCCGGCCGGACCAGGGGGAGCGCGCCTACGTCGAGGCCGGGATCCCGGCGGGCGACGTCGTGCACGCCGACGACGAGCGCGCCATCGACCGCGCCATCGCGAGCGGCGCGCCGGTCGTGACGCCCGACCCGCTCGCGGTGACGCGCGCCGAGCTCGTCGACGTGGTCGTGGACGTCACGGGCGCGGTCGAGCTGGGCACCCACGTGGCCCTGTCGTGCTTCGACCACGGCAAGCACCTCGTACTGCTCAACGCCGAGGTCGACGCCACGGTCGGCCCCGAGCTCGCCCGGCGGGCCGCCGCGGCGGGCGTCGTCTACACCGGCGCCGACGGCGACCAGCCGGGCGTGGAGATGAACCTCGTCCGGTTCGTCCGCGGCATCGGGCTCACGCCGCTCGTCGCCGGCAACATCAAGGGCCTGCAGGACCCCTACCGGACCCCGACCACGCAGGCCGGCTTCGCGGCGAAGTGGGGCCAGGACCCGCACATGGTCACGAGCTTCGCCGACGGCACCAAGGTGAGCGTCGAGCAGGCCGTGGTGGCCAACGCGGCGGGGTTCTCCGTGCACCGCCGCGGCATGCTGGGCCGCGACCACCGCGAGCACATCGACACGCTCACCGCGCACTACGACGTCGACGAGCTGCGCACGCTCGGCGGTGCGGTGGACTACGTGGTCGGCGCCCAGCCGGGCCCCGGCATCTACGTGTTCGCCACGCACGACGACCCCAAGCAGCGGCACTACCTCAACCTCTACAAGCTCGGCGAGGGCCCGCTCTACTCGTTCTACACGCCGTACCACCTGTGCCACTTCGAGGTCCCGACGACGGTCGCACGGGCCGCCCTGCTGGGCGACGCGACGATCCGGCCGCTCGGGCCGCCGATGGTCGAGGTGGTCACGGTCGCCAAGACGGACCTCGCGGCCGGCACCGTGCTGGACGAGCTCGGCGGCTACCACTACTACGGCGAGGCGGAGCGCGCGGACGTGACCGACACCGAGCGCCTCCTGCCCGTGGGCGTCGCCGAGGGCTGCCGGCTGCTGCGCGACGTGCCGAAGGATCAGGTCGTCACGTACGACGACGTCGAGCTGCCGCCGGGCCGGCTCGTGGACGAGCTGCGCGAGGCGCAGCGCGCCCTGCTGCCCGCGGGGGCGCGATGATCCTGGACGCCCGCGAGCTGCCACCGGGCGCGGTGGTCGACGCCGACGTCTGCGTCGTCGGCGCGGGGCCGGTCGGCCTTGCGGTCGCGCAGGCGCTGGCGACCGGCGGGCTCGACGTCGTCCAGCTGGACTCCGGCGGCCCGGCGCACGACGCGGCCGCGGACGACCTCGGCGAGCCGGCGACCGTGGAGTTCGGCACCGTCACCCGCCTGGGCCACACCCGCCGGATCGGCGGGAACGCGCACGCGTGGCAGGTGCGTACGGGGCTGACCCACCGCGGCGTGCGGATGCTGCCGCTGCAGGGCGCCGAGCTCGACGCCTGGCCGGGCGACCCGGGTGGCGGGTGGCCGGTGGACCGGGCGGAGCTCGCCCGCTACGTCGCGCGCGCGCAGTCCTGGCTCGGCCTGCCGTCGCGCGGGTTCGACGCCGCGGCCTGGGCGGGTGCCGACGCCGCCCAGGTCGTCGACGACCCCGACGTGCGCAGCGCGGTCTTTCAGTTCGCCGACGGCGGGCGGCTGGCCCGCGAGGCCGTCGGGCTCGTCTCGTCGTCCCGCGTGCGGCTGCTGCACCACGCGACTGCGGCGCGGGTGCTGACCGACGCGGACGCGACGCGCGCCGTCGGGGTCCTGGCGGTGACCCGGCCGGGGCGCGAGCTGACCGTCCGCGCCGCCCACGTGGTGCTCGCCGCGGGCGGCATGGCGAGCACGCAGGTCCTGCTGGCCTCCGACGACGTCCTGCCCGGTGGCCTCGGCAGCCGCACCGACCAGCTGGGCCGGTACCTCATGGACCACCTGCTGCTCCAGGGCGGGCGCCTCTGGCCGGCGGACCCGGCCGACATCGCCCGCCGCACCCTGTACGACCTGCGGCTGGTGGCCGGGACGCCGGTGATGGGCCACCTCGCGCTCACGGACGCGGCGCTGCGCGAGCAGGGCCTCGCCGCGATGAGCCTCCTCGTCTACCCGCGGGACGGGCGTGCACTGAGCCGCCCGGCGGTGAGCCGCCGGCAGCGGGCCGGGGTCCGCGGGGCCCTGGCG
>JAEWYD010000135.1 GCA_023462275.1 Actinomycetes bacterium | reverse complement strand
GCCCGGGGCCGCGAACCCCGGCGCGGGACGCGGCGTCGGCGCGACAATGGGGGATGCGCAACGAGGTGCAGCTCATCACGTACGCGGACCGCCTCGGCGGCACGATCGCCGGGCTGCGGGAGGTCCTCGACACCACCTTCCCCGGCGTGTTCGGCGGCGTGCACGTGCTGCCGTTCTTCGTCCCGTTCGACGGCGCGGACGCGGGCTTCGACCCCGTCGACCACACGGCGGTGGACCCGCGCCTGGGCACGTGGGCCGACGTCGCGGCGCTCGCGACGGACCGCGACGTCATCGTGGACGTCATCGTCAACCACGTCTCGTCCGGCTCGGCGCAGTTCCGCGACTGGGTCGAGCGCGGCGACGCCTCGCCGTACGCGGGCATGTTCCTCACGCTCGGGGCGGTGTTCCCCGACGGCGTGACCGAGGCGGAGCTCACGCGGATCTACCGGCCCCGGCCCGGGCTGCCGTTCACGCACGCCGTCGTGAGCGGCGAGCGGCGGCTCGTGTGGACGACGTTCGCGCCCCAGCAGGTGGACATCGACGTGGCGTCGGGGCCGGCGCGGGCCTACCTCGCGTCCGTGCTCGACGCGCTCGCGGCCGCCGGCGTCGCGCTGGTGCGGCTGGACGCCGTCGGCTACGCGGTGAAGACGCCGGGCACGTCGAGCTTCATGACGCCGGCGACCTTCGCGTTCATCGACGAGCTGACCGCGCAGGCGCGTGCCCGCGGCATGGCCGTGCTCGTCGAGGTGCACTCGCACTACGAGCGCCAGGTGGAGATCGGGCGGCTCGTGGACCGGGTGTACGACTTCGCGCTCCCGCCGCTCGTGCTGCACCTGCTGGCGACGGGCGACGTCGCACCGCTCGCGCGGTGGCTGGAGATCCGGCCCGCCAACGCCATCACGGTGCTCGACACGCACGACGGCATCGGGGTGGTCGACGTCGCTGCGGACCCGGACGACCCCGCGCGCCCCGGGCTCCTCACGCCCGAGCAGGTGTCCGCCCTGGTGGAGGGCATCCACGAGCGCACCGGGGGCCAGAGCCGGGCCGCGACCGGGTACGCGGCCACGAACCTCGACGTCTACCAGGTCAACGCGACCTACCACGCGGCGCTCGGCGGCGACGACCTGCTGTACCTGGCCGCGCGCGCGATCCAGTTCTTCACGCCCGGGATCCCGCAGGTCTACTACGTGGGCGCGCTCGCGGGCGGCAACGACATGGACCTGCTCGCGCGCACCGGCGTCGGGCGGGACATCAACCGGCACCACTACACGCGCGACGAGGTCGCCGCGGCCGCTGCGACGCCGGTGGTGCAGGCGCTGTGCGCACTCGCGCGGTTCCGCAACACCCACCCCGCGTTCGCGGGTGAGTTCGCCTCCGACGCCGGGCCGGGCCTGCTGGTGATGACGTGGCGGTCGGGGGAGGCGTGGGCCGAGCTGACGGTCCGGACGTCGGGGCCCGACGACGCCGCGGCCGGGCTGAGCTGGACGGACGCGGACGGCGCGGTGCGCACGACGCCGGACCTGCTGGCGGCGCCGCCGGGCCGGTAGCCGTCGGACCAGTCCCCGCGCTGACCGCAAGCCGCGCCGATCCCGGGACACAGACGGGCCAGGGGCGTCACGCTCGCCGGGGGAGGCGGACATGCGCGGTGGTCGGTGGGTCACGGCGGCGGTGGCGGGCGCGCTCGCCGGGGCGCTGGCGCTGCGCGGACGGGCCGTCGCAGGAGGCGATGGACTGGCAGGCGTCCACGGAGGACCTGGTCCCGCGCCTGGAGTCGATCGCCGGGGACCGGCTGGGTGGGCTCTGGCTCCAGTGGGAGCCGGAGCGGGCCGTCGTCGTGCGGCTGACCGACGGCGCGGAGCTGCCGGAGCTGCAGCAGGCGGCGGACGAGGCGGGGGTCGCCGTCGTCGCGCGCGACGACGCCCCGGTGAGCCGTGCGGACCTGGGTGACCGCACCCTGATCGACCTCTCGACCGGCGACGCCGTCGCTCTTCCCTAGGGGCTCGCGGGCGTCAGCGGATGTGCACCGGCAGCGACCGCCGGCCCCAGCGTCCGACGGCCGCGCCGAAGCGCCCCGGCACCGGCGTCCCGCAGGCCGGGCACGCGCCGTCGGGCGTCAGGTGGTACGCGAGCACCGCGTACCAGTCGCGCTCGATCAGCACCTCCCCGCACGTGGGGCACGACGTCGTCTCGCCCGACGGGTCGTGCACGTTGCCCGTGTAGACGAAGTGCAGGCCGGCGTCGAGGGCGACCGCGCGGGCCGTCCGCAGCGTGGCGGGCGGCGTCGGGGGGACGTCGAGCATCTTGAAGTCCGGGTGGAAGGCCGAGAAGTGGAGCGGCACGTCGGGGCCGAGCTCGGCAAGGATCCACCGGCACATGCGCTCGACCTCCGCCGGGCAGTCGTTGTGGCCCGGGATGAGCAGGGTGGTCAGCTCGATCCACGTATCGGTGTGCGCGTGCACCCAGGCGATGGTGTCCAGGACGTCGGCCAGGTGGGCGCCCGAGACCTTCCAGTAGAAGTCCTCGGTGAACGCCTTGAGGTCGATGTTGGCCGCGGCCATCGGCTCGAAGAACGCCGCGCGGGCCTCGGGCGTGATGTACCCGGCGGTCACGGCGACGGGGCGCAGGCCGCGCTCGCGGCACGCGACGGCGGTGTCGATGGCGTACTCGGCGAAGATCACGGGGTCGTTGTAGGTGAAGGCGACCGACGCGCAGCCGGCGGCCATCGCGGCGTCGGCGATCGCGGCCGGTGACGCCTGGTCCGCCAGCCGGTCCCACTCGCGCGACTTGGAGATGTCCCAGTTCTGGCAGAACCGGCAGTTGAGGTTGCAGCCGGCCGTGCCGAACGAGAGCACCGACGTGCCGGGGTGGAAGTGCGCGAGCGGCTTCTTCTCGATGGGGTCGACGGCGAAGCCCGAGCTGCGCCCGTACGTCGTCAGCACCATCTGGTCGCCCTCGCGGGCGCGGACGAAGCAGAACCCGCGCTGGCCGTCGCGCAGGCGGCAGCGCCGCGGGCACAGGTCGCACTCGACCCGGCCATCGGGCAGCGCGTGCCACCAGCGCGCCGGGGTGGCCCCGGGGAACGCGGGCTCAGCCATGGGCACCGTCCTCGCCCCAGTCGCGCACGACGTAGGTCTCCAGCCGCGTGCCCTCGTACCAGACGCCCGGCGTGAAGCCCGCCTTGATCCACAGGTGCCGCAGGAACTCCGCGGGATCGGGCAGGTCGTCCCAGACCCGCGGCAGGAACGTCGCGCGGTAGCGTCCGCCGATCACCGCCACGACGCCGTCGACGCCCGGCCGCAGCGCCGCGTACGCCGCCTCGAAGCCGTCGACGTCGAGCGGCCGCGGGGGCGTGAGGACCGCCACGTGCAGCGCCAGGCCCGGCACCTCGTCGCCGGTCACCGGGCTGAACCGGGGGTCCCGCGTCGCGGCGGCCACGGCGTTCTCGCGGACGTCGGCGAGCAGCGGTCGGTGCGCCTGGATGGAGCCCACGCACCCGCGCAGGCGGCCGTCCAGCGTCAGGGTGACGAAGCT
>JAEWYD010000134.1 GCA_023462275.1 Actinomycetes bacterium | reverse complement strand
AGCTCCGGCACCGCGAGCTCCTCGGCGACCGCTGCGACGTCCGGCTCGGCCGCCAGCGCGTCGTCGGCCGGCAGGGGCTGGGGCTCCCAGGCCGCGGGGAGGTCGTCGGGCGATCCGGCGCTCACGGCTACTGGTCCGACTCGAGGCAGAGGAACGTGCCGTTGGGCACCGCCGCCCAGACGCCGTCGCCGACGGAGACGCAGCTCTGCTTGTCGGAGACCTGCGACACCGCCTCGTAGTCGTGCGTCTCGCCGCACGCGACGTGCTCGAGCTCGGCCTCACCGCGGACGGCGAAGCAGGCGCCGGTGCCGAGGTCCTCGACCGGGGCCGGGCCGGCGAGGCCGAACGTGTTCAGGAGCACGTAGACGCACCCGCCGCCGACCACGAGGAGCGCGAGGTAGGCGACGGCGACGGAGCCGCCGGCGAGCTTGCGGGCCACGTGCAGGGCCGCGAGCCCGCGGAGCGCGAAGATGCCGCCGACGACGAAGCCGCCGATCCAGTAGGAGCCGCCGTCCTGGTCCCAGGCGCTGCGGACGAGGGCCGTCGCGACGCCGAGGATCACCAGGCCCAGGAGCAGCATCGCCCAGCCGGCGCGCCGCTCGCTGCGGCCGTCGGACGCCGGCGCGACGGAGACGGGGGCGTAGTCGCCGAAGCCGCCGGCCCCGAAGGTCGTCGTGGGTGCCTGGCCGGGCGCCGTGCCGTACCCCGGACCCGCCTGGTACCCGGGACTGGTCGGGTAGCCAGGATTGGTCGGGTAGCCAGGATTGGTCGCGTAGCCGGGAGCCGCCTGGTAGCCCGGCGCCGCCTGGTAGCCCGGGGCCGCCTGGTAGCCGGCCGCGCCCTGGTTGACCGGAGCGCCGTGCGCGGACGACGTCGCGTACCCGTCCTCGCCGAACCGGGTCGGCGCGACGGGGGTCGCTGCACCGGTCGGGGCGGGCGCGCCGACCGGTCCGGCCGCCACCGGCATGGTGCGCTCGGTCCAGGCGGTGCCGTCCCACCAGCGCAGGACGCCAGAGGTGTAGCCGTCGTCGTACCAGCCGGGTGCAGGGCTCACGCGGTTCAGTGTCGGCATCTTCACCCTCCGACTTGATCGGTCAGGCGCGACACGCCCCGCCCACGCACGCCGATCTCATGATGCGGTCGCTACCGACGAGTAGTGAGACGGATTCCACCCCCAAAGTCCTAGACAGACCCCCTGGGCGCCAGGCAATGATTCGGCAAAAGCGTGTGCCGCGTTCTGGTCCGATGGCGGGCACGACGGCGCCGCTGCCATCCCCGGCGACCGTCCCCACGGTCCTGAGCAAGGAGTGCGCCGTGAGCCTGCTGGCCGACGTGAACCTCCCCGACGACGTCCGCGCTGCGCTGGAGGGCGCCTCCATCACCACCCCGCGAACTCGCGCCGAGCTCTACCAGCTCGCGCTAGGCCCGCAGGGCGGCCCGGTGTTCTCGGTGGACTACGACGTCGACGGCGCACCCGTGACCGAGGCCACCGTCGTCCGCTGCAAGAACGGCATCGCGGTCAACTACCCCGAGGACTACATGCGCCGCAGGGACCCGGACTGCATGCGCATCGCCGACGACCTGCCGACCGACAAGCCGCGGTTCCGGGACGTCTACGGCAAGACCTTCGACTCCACCCGCGCGGACACGCTGGCGTGGCTCGCGGAGCAGGACCTCGTCGTCATCCCGTTCCGTGCCGGCGGGCCGACCTACGGCGACCCGTCGCTGGCGATCGTGCCGGTCAACGCCTCGTTCTTCACGCTCGCGCTGATGGACCTGCAGGGCTGGTGCACGTTCGACGAGCTCGGCGCCTTCACGCCCCGCTCGATCCTCTACGTCGCGCCGCCGTTCCGGCACACCCACTTCGCCGGCCGGCAGGTCGTCGTCCACCAGCGCACCACGACGCTGCACGAGATGTTCGCCTACAACCTGTACCCGGGCCCGAGCGCCAAGAAGGGCGTCTTCTCGGTGCTCCTGGACATCGGCGCGCAGGAGGGCTGGCTGACGGCGCACGCCTCGAGCGTCCGCGTCACCACGCCGTACGAGAACGAGACGATCGTCATGCACGAGGGCGCCTCGGGCGGCGGCAAGTCGGAGATGTGCCAGGAGATCCGGCGCCGCGACGACGGCCGCATCCTGCTGGGCACCAACGTCGTCACCGACGAGCCGTACGTCATCACCCTCGGCGAGACCAGCCGGCTCGAGCCGGTCACCGACGACATGACGCTGTGCCACCGCAAGCTGCAGGACGGCTCCGGCAAGCTCGTCATCGCCGACGCCGAGGACGGCTGGTTCGTCCGCGTGGACAACCTCACGGCGTACGGCGACGACGTGAACCTCGAGAAGACGATCATCCATCCCCGCGAGCCGCTGATCTTCTTCAACATCGACGGCATCCCGGACGCGACCTGCCTGCCGTGGGAGCACACGCTCGACGCGAGCGGCAAGCCGTGCCCCAACCCGCGCGTCGTCGTCCCGAGGCGCCTGGTGGACGACGTCGTCAACGAGCCCGAGCACGTGGACGTCCGCACCTTCGGCGTGCGCATGCCGGCCTGCACCCGCACCAGCCCGACCTACGGGATCATGGGCATGATGCACATCGTGCCGCCGGCGCTGGCGTGGCTGTGGCGGCTCATCGCACCGCGCGGCGACAAGAACCCGTCGATCCTCGACTCGGGCACGCCGAGCGCGGCGCACGGCGGCATGGTCTCCGAGGGCGTCGGCTCGTTCTGGCCGTTCTCCACCGGCACCAAGGTCGGGGGCGCGAACCTGCTGCTGCGGCAGATCGTCGACAGCCCGCGGACCCGGTACGTCCTGACCCCGAACCAGCACGTCGGCGCGTACCGCGTGGGCTTCGCCGCCCAGTGGCTGACGCGCGAGTACCTGGCCCGGCGCGGCTCCGGCCGCATCCGCCCGGAGCACCTGCTCCCGTCCCGCTGCCCGCTCTTCGGCTACACGCTGAAGGAGGTCAAGATCGACGGCCAGCTGATCCGCCCGACGTTCCTCCGGCCGGACCAGCAGTCGCAGGTGGGCACCGAGGCGTACGACGCCGGTGCGCGGATCATCACGGACTTCTTCAAGGCCGAGCTGCAGCAGTACCTCACCGACGAGCTGGACCCGCTGGGCCGCCAGATCATCGAGGTCTGCCTGCGCGACGGCGGCATCGAGGACTACGTGGCGCTCACCCCGCTGCAGGTCTGACTCCGGGCCGTCCCAGCACCCCTCGAGTGGAGCAGCGCGGCGCCGCGCTGCTCCACTCGAGCGCTTCTGCCGCCGCCGCGCTCCACTCGAGGTGGTGGTTCGGCGGGGTCGGCCCGCGCCGGCGCGCGGGCGGGTCAGTCGGCGACGTGGGCGACGACGCGCCCGGTCACCTCGTGGCGTCGGAGCTTGTCCAGGTACTCCGGGATCTCGTCGAAGGACACGACGGTGACGGCGGGTTGCACCTGCCCGGACGCGAGGAGCGCGTAGACCTCGGCCACGTCCTGCGGCGTGCCGCCGTTCGAGCCGAGCAGGCGGAGCTCCTTGAGGATCATGTCCATGGTGTCGATCGTGAACTGCAGCTTGCCCATGCCGACGAGCACCACGGTCCCGCCCCGCCGCACCGCCTTGGCGGCCTTCGTCGTCGTCTCGCCGAACCCCGCGTAGTCCACGACCAGGTCGAACTCCTGGCCCTCCCACTCGGCGGCGTCGGCCACGACGTCGACGGCGCCGCTGTGCCGCGCGCGATCCCAGACGTCCCGGTTCACCTCGGCCACGTGCACCTGTGCACCTGTGACGACGCCGACCCGCACGCCGACCTGGCCGAGGCCGCCGAACCCGATCACGCCCACCTTCTGGCCGGCCTGCACGCCGCCGATCGTCTTGATCGCGTGGTAGGACGTCATGCCCGCGTCCGTGCCGAGCGCCGCGAGCTCGAAGGAGAGCCCGTCGGGCATGGGCACCAGGTCGCCGGGCAGGCAGACGTGCTTGGCGGTGAAGCCGCCGTCCCGCGCGTAGCCGGGTGCGCCCGGACTCGCGGCCGTCGGGCAGACCCCGACGCGGTCGCCCACGGCGACCTCTGTCACGCCCTCGCCGACGGCGCTGACCACGCCGGCGATCTCGTGGCCGATGACGATGGGCCGCCTCGGGATGATCGCGAGCCAGCCCTCGTCGTCGAGCACGCCGACGTCCGAGTGGCACAGGCCCGCGGCCTTGATGTCGAGCGCCACCTCACCCGGGCCCGGCGTGGGCTCCGGGATGTCGACCAGTGCGAGCGGCTCGTGCGTGTGGGAGAACTGCCATGCCTTCATCTGATGCTCCCCTCGACCGACGCGTGGGCAACCGCGCCCGTCGTCGGGGGACTCGCCGGCCGACGACGAGACGCCACGACCGGGCCCGGCGTGGCGACGGACGAGGGCCGTGCGTCTCGAGCGTACTGCCGGGCACCCCGCCTGGTCCGGCGCCCCCGCCCCCCCCAGCCCGCTG
>JAEWYD010000133.1 GCA_023462275.1 Actinomycetes bacterium | reverse complement strand
GTCCATCAGCGCGGGCAGGTCGGCGGCGCCGATGCGGGCGAGCATCCGGGCGACGTCGTCGGGCCGGGGCCCGACGTGCCGGTCGACGAACGCGCGGGCGGGCGGGGTGGGCGCGGGTGCGGAGGTCACGGGCGGCTCCTGCTGGCGGCTCGGGTGGTGGCGGGCTCGGTGACGGGCTCGGGCGCGGACGGGTGCGCCTCCCCGCTCTGTCCTCAGGGGCGATGCCCCCACCTGAGAGTTATGCCGCGCGGCCGGGGCCGCGCGACGTGCACCGTCGGTGGGCCGCCGGGGCGGCCGCTTTCCAGAGTTGCCTCGCCGTGGCGGTACGTGGGCCTGAGAGATTCCCGGGGAGGTTGCTCCTTCGGCGCCGAGGCGGGCACGTGCCCGCCGCGGGCTCTCCCACCGCGGCTCGAACAGCAGGTGTTCGGTTGTGGTCCGAGCATAGGCCCGCGGGTCAGACGGTCGTGTCCTCCACCGTCGCCGCGCCCGCCTTCGCCTTGATGCTCTCGATCGTCGAGAGGGCCGAGGCCTTGGCCTTGTAGCCCTCGCTGACGGCGACCGGCTGGCCGTTGCTCGCGACGAGCGTGAAGCGGAACTCGCCCCTGGCGTCCTTGGTGATGACGAACTTCACGACCGCTCCTTCGAACGGGCGCCGGCGCCGTCGCCGGCGGTCATGCGCCAGTCCTACCGCGCCGCGGGGCACCATGGCGGCGGTTTCGTCACCTCATCCGGGTACGGCCCATCCGGGTGCGGCTCATCCGGGTGCGGCTCACGCGCGTCCGGCGAGCGCGGCGCGGACGTGCGCGACGACGCCGTCGGCCGCCGCCTCGATCTCGGCGAGCGTCACCTCGAACCCCGCCTGGTCGCCGTACCAGGGGTCGATCACGTCGAGCGCCCGCTCCGGGCCGTCGGCCGGCGCGGCCGGGTCGAAGCTGCGCAGCATCCGGACGCGGTCGGCGACGTCCGGGGCCAGCCACCGCAGCGACCGCGCGTGGGACGCCGTCATCGCGAGCACCAGGTCGCGCTCGGCGAGCTCCTCGGCGCTGACCAGGCGGGCGCTGTGGTCCGGCACCGGGTAGCCATGGGCGGCGAGCACGCGGGCCGCGCGGCGGTCGACCGGGTTGCCCTCCTCCTCGTCGCTGATGCCGGTGGAGTCCACGCGCACGACGTCGGCGAGCCCGGCCGCGCGCAGGCGCTCGGTCAGGACGACCTCCGCCATGGGGGACCGGCAGATGTTGCCGGTGCAGACGGTCATCACGCGGTAGCGGGTCACGGGCTCGCTGGTCACGGGTGCTGCTCCTGGGTCGTCGGGCCGGGCGGGGTCGGGCGGGGCGGGCGGGACGCCCTCAGCATCACGCCGGCGCCGCCGTCGAACGGCACGCCGGCCAGCTCGGCGCCGCGCCGCACCTCGACGAAGCCGAGGCGGGCGTGCAGGGCGAGGGACGCCTCGTTGCGCAGGTTCACGAGGCTGTGGAGCACGTCGGCCCGGTCCCACGCCCAGGCCAGCAGGCCGGACGCGAGCCGGTGGCCGAGCCCGCGCCGCCACCAGCCGGGGTCGACGGTGAGGGCCGAGACCACGTAGCCGGGCGGCGCGTCGTCGTGCGCCCACCGAGAGGCCATCGCCCACCCCACGACGGCCGGGGCGCCGTCGGGCACCGCCACGAGGACGCAGCGGTCCGGATCGACTGCCCAGCCCGCCACGCGCGTCTCGAGGTCGGCACGCTGCGGTCCGCGGGTCGCCGCCACCCGCACGACGCCGGCCGCGTCACCCGGGAGCGCGGGCCGGATCGCGACGCGCGGCGCGGCGGCGTCCGGCACGGGTCGGACGCCGGGCTCGAAGGGCGCGAAGGCGGGCACCGGGCGATCGTGCCACGCGCCGACGCCCGACGACCGGGCCCTAGGCTTGCGCGCATGGCCCGCCCTCCGAAGCCCCGCAAGGAGCCCTGGCTCGTCAGCTTCTCGCCCTGGGCACTCATGGGCGGGTGCCTGCTCGGCGCGGCGCTGTTCGTGGGCCTGGTGTACCTGTGGCTCCAGGTGCTCATCGGCCCGGACGCCCTGAAGGACGCCGGCGTCGACGCGACCGTGGGCCAGCTCACCGTGGGGCTCGGCGGCGGGCTCGCGGGCGTCGTCTTCGTGGCGCTCGGGCCGGGGCTCGCGTTCCTGCTCGGGCGCCTCCTGCGCAACCAGCCCAACCAGTCCGTGCACGTGCTGGTGTTCGCGCTTGCGGGCGCCGTCGTCGGGGCCACGGTCGGCGCGTTCTTCGGGCCCGACCTCACGATGGTCCTGGCGCCCACCATGGGGATCGCCGCGGGCGGGGCGCGGGCGATCATGTCGCGCTGGGCGCAGCTGTGACCGAGGTCCGCCGGCCGGTGACGGTCGAGACGTGCGACGACGTCGTCGGGCCGTTCTTCCACGGCACCCGCACGCGGCTCGAGCCCGGCACGGAGCTGGTCCCGGGCTACGGCTCGAACTTCCAGCAGGGGCGGGTCTCGAACAACGTGTACTTCAGCGCCCTCGTCGAGACGGCGGCGTGGGGCGCCGAGCTGGCGTCGGCGCTCGCGGGCGACGAGGGACGCGGGCACATCTACGTCGTCGAACCCACCGGGCCGTTCGAGGACGACCCGAACGTCACGGACAAGCGCTTCCCCGGCAACCCCACGCAGTCCTACCGGACCCGCTCGCCCTTGCGCGTGGTCGAGGAGCTGGCGGAGTGGGAGGGCCACCCGCCCGAGGTGCTGAAGGCGATGCTCGACAGCCTGGCGCTGCTGCGGGAGCAAGGCCTCGACGTCATCGAGGACTGACGCGCTCCTCCGGGACGTCGAGCAGCCGCCGCCAGGTGCCGTCGGCCTGCCGACGGACCACCTGGACGCGCACACCGGTGCCGTCGCGGGCCGGCGTCCGCGTCAGCGCGATGCCGTCGGCCTCGATCGTGGGCAGCGGCGTCTCCTGCTCGAACCGCGCGCCGCTCGTGACGGCCCCGGCCATCAGCGCCCGGATCGCCTCACGGCCGCGCGTCGTCCGGCCCGGCGGGAAGGCCATCACGGCGTCGTCCTCGTAGAGGTCCGCGAGCCCGTCGACGTCGCCGGCGTTGGCCCGCTCGACGAAGAGCCTCGTGATGTCCTCCGGCGTCCGCGCTCCTGGCTCGGCCATGGTCCCTCCCCGGGTGGTGTGCTCCACGTGCGCTCCGAGCGTCACACGGGCCACCGACACGTCCGGGCACGGAACAGCCCGTGGGGTGCCTTGCGGCTCGCCGTGCTGGACGAATGCACGGCCCCCACGGGCTGCGGTGACTGCCTGGGTCTCGCTGGCCGCCTGGGCGGCTCGGGACCGGAGGCACTCCGTCCGATGCTCTCGGGCGACTAGCGGGCAGTCACCTCACGCGTCCAAGAAGACTTCATCTGTTGGACCACCTCCTCTCCCGTGTGCCGTCGACGCTACGACTCTCCACGGCGCGTGCCAAGAGAATTCCGGGTGACGCGGATCACCCCCGCGAAGGTCGGTCGGCGCGGCGACTCGCGGCATCCCGTCTACCTGAGCCGCGCGGCGCGGCGCCGGTGCAGACGGAATCGGCGCGGGCTCGTCACCTAGGCTCGGGGACCGGCGAGCAGTCGACGGGGAGGTGGGGATGGCGCGCGCGACGGTCGCGGCAGCGGGCGCGGGGGTGATCGCGGTCGCGCTCCTCGCGTCCTCATGCACGGCGCCGGCCCGGCCCGACGGCCGCTGGACCACGACGCCGACGGCCAGCGCGACGGCATCGGCGACGCCGACCACCGACCCGGTGCTCGCCGCCGAGC
>JAEWYD010000132.1 GCA_023462275.1 Actinomycetes bacterium | reverse complement strand
GGCGCCGGGTCCCCTGCCGGCCGTCGCCGCCGACGCCGAGCGTCTGGCCCAGGTGCTCGGCAACCTCGTCGACAACGCACTCCGGCACACGCCCGCGGGCGGCCGCGTGACGCTCGCGGCGCGCCGCGCGGGTGACGTCGTCGAGCTCTCCGTGACGGACACGGGCGAGGGCATTGCGGCCGAGCACCTGCCGCACGTCTTCGAGCGGTTCTACCGCGCCGAGGCGGCGCGCGACCGCCGCAGCGGCGGGTCCGGCATCGGCCTCGCGATCACCCGGGCCCTGGCCGAGGCCCACGGCGGCGCCGTCGGGGTGGCCAGCGACGGGCCAGGCCGCGGCGCGCGGTTCACCGTCACCCTGCCGGTGAGCGGTCCCGGCGCCGCGGCCGACCGCGTGCCCGACTAGACGTACGCCGCCGGGTTCTCCGCGAACGTCTGCCGGCAGTCGTCCGAGCAGAAGTGGTACGTCGTGCCCTCGTAGAGCTCGCTCGCCACGGAGCTGAGGGGGTCGACGGTCATCCCACAGACGGGGTCCTTGGTGCTGAGCGTGTCCGTCATGGCGTGCCTCCTGTCGTCGTGGACCGGTGCACTGCCAGTCTCGGCCCGGCGGAACGAGTCGGCACCTCGGGGCCAGGGGCCTGGCCCCCCGGTCGGTGGCGTCGCTCAGGCGATGCGCACGGCGACCGGAGTCCCGGCCTCGACGGTCCGCGACACCGTGCACGTACGGTCGTGCGACGCCTGAACCGCCCGCGGCAGGGCCTGGCGCGCGGCATCGCCGGCGTCCCCCTCGGGGAAGGTGACGTCGAATGTCACCTCGACGTCCTGCAGCACGTTCCCGACGGCGTCGCGCGCCTTCTGCGCGTCCACGCGCACGGTGAAGCGGTCGGGAGCGCTGCGCCGGGCCGTCACGGCGTCGACGTCGGCGGCCGAGCAGGCGCCGATGGCCACCAGCAGCAGCTCGACGGGGGTGAACGTGGCGCCGTCGTCGCCCGAGACGCGCAGCTCGCCGCCGCGGGCGTTGCGGGCGACGAACACGCCCGGCTCGCGACGGTCGAGCGTGATCCAGCGATGGGTGTCGGTCATGGCGCGATGCTGCCAAACCGGCCCGGCCCAGGCGACCTGGGCGGCGGACGACGGCGTCGGGCCGGCCCGTGCGCGCGGCCCGACGCCCGTCCCGTCAGCGGAAGGCGTCCTTCACCTTGTCGCCGGCCTGCTTCAGGTTGGCCTTGGCGCTCTCGCCCTTGCCCTCGGCCTCGAGGTCCTCGTCGCCGGTCGCGGCCCCGAGCTTCTCCTTGGCCTCGCCAGCGAGCTCCTCGGCCTTGTGCTGGAGCTTGTCGTCGTCCATCGTCGACCTCCCTCTGCTGCGTTCGGATCACGCCACGGTAGGTCGGACCCCGGCGCCGCGCGCGCGGAGCGGGCGTCGGCGGACGTACCGCCCAGGTGAACGTTCACAGCGGGTGTTCACCCGGGCGAAACACAACCCGCCTCCTGGACACCCCCCGCGGGACGCCGAACCCTGGCACGAAGGAGGCGATCATGGGCGGGCTGACGGCGGCGGACTACCGGGCGTTCGCCATGCGCATCGCACAGCGGGACGCGCCGCGCACGCTCACGTCCATCGGCCTCGTCGTGGTCGGCTTCGCCCTGCTCAACATGGCGCTCCCGCCGCCGACGGCGCCCGGTGAGTTCGTCGGCATCGTCGGCTCGGGGGCGTTCATGGTCGGGCTGGGCCGCGTCCTGGGACGGCGCACGGTCCGCAGCGAGCTCGTGCCCTGGGCCTTCTGCGGCGCCATCACCCTCGTCATGGCGTGCCTGCTCCAGGTGTACTTCGTCGAGGCCGACGCGACCGACCTCACGTACGTGCTCGTCGGGGTGACCGCGTACGCGCCCTTGTCGCACGCGTGGCGGCCGTACCTCGTGTCGGGCACGGTGATCCTCGTGCTCACGCACGTCACGATGGCGCGCGTGGACCAGCCGGACCGCGAGGACTGGTTCGTGGGCTTCCTGGCGGCGTTCGTCGTCGGCGGCGTCCTGCTGCACCTGCGCCTGCGCCTGCTGCACGAGCTCGCCGACGCCGAGTCGGAGATCGCCCGGCGCGCCACCACCGACCCCCTGACGGGCCTGCTCACGCGGCAGGGGCTGAGCCTGCGCGTTGCGGACGTGTGGGGCCGCGGGCGGCGCAGCGGCGAGCCGGTGTGCGTGTGGTTCTGCGACGTGCGGGGGCTGAAGCGGGCCAACGACGAGCACGGCCACGAGTTCGGCGACGCCGTGCTCGTCGATGCCGCCCGCGCGCTGCGGGCGGCGGTGCGGGCCGAGGACCTCGTGGCCCGGTGGGGCGGCGACGAGTTCGTCGTCCTGGGGGTGGGGACGGACGGCTCCGCCGAGGCCCTCCACCAGCGCGTCGTCGCGCAGATCGCCGCCGACGGCGTCGCGCGGCGGGACTGGTGGGGCGGCGACGTCACGGTCGGCCTGGCCACGGCGCCGGCGGTGGCTGCCACGTTCGCCGAGCTGCTCGAGCGCGCCGACCGGGACATGTACGACCGCCGGCGCTCGACCGGCGCGCCCGAGCCGCGGCCCACGCACCCCCGGGCCGCGTGACGGCGGCGGAGCGCCCGCAGCACCCGCACGCAGCAGACCAGCCGGCGGGCGCGCGGTGCGCGGGCCGCGGCACAGAGCGCCCCCAGACACAGCCCCCAGACACAGCGACGCGCCCCGACGGTGGTCGTCGGGGCGCGTCGGCGCTGCGTCAGCTGTTGGTGGCCCGGCGGTGCGGCCGGTGCGTGCCTGGGAGGTGGAGCCGGGACCGGATCCCGGCGGACCGGCCCTGTGCGGCCAGTCGGTGCATCAGGCGCTGCTCGAGCTCGCGCTCCTGCTGCTGGTAGATCTTGAGGTAGAGGTCGGGGTGCACGGGGTCCTCCTGCAGGTCACGGTGGCTGGTGGCCACCCACGCTCGGCCGCGGTAGCGGGTTGCGCCCCGTACGACCGGTGGAACGTCGTCGTCCCACAGCGATGATCATTCCACCGGGCACCGACACGACACGAGAGTCGAACAGCCCACCAGCGGGTGGAATTCCGGCGACCGCTGCCCGTGCACGCGACCGCTGCCGCGGGAGCAGCAGCGGTCGCGGCGGACGGCAGCGCCCAGGGTCGGCGGGTCACTCAGATGCCCTGCCAGACGGGCTTGTGCCGCCACGTCTGGCGGTAGTGGTCGGCCAGCTGCAGGCGGCTCGCGGCGGCGTCGTCGAGCAGCACCGTGACGTGCGGGTGGAGCTGCAGCACCGATGCCGGCCACAGGGCGCTGACGGCACCCTCGACCATCTGGTGCACCGCCTCGGCCTTGCCGCGCCCCGTGGCCACGAGCACCAGGTGACGCGCGGCCATGATCGTGCCGAGGCCTTGGGTGAGGACGTGCCGCGGCACCGCCGAGACGTCGCCGTCGAAGAACCGCGCGTTGTCGGCGCGGGTCTGCTCGGTGAGGGTCTTCAGTCGCGTGCGCGACGCCAGGGAGGAGCCCGGCTCGTTGAAGGCGACGTGCCCGTCCGTCCCGATGCCGAGGATCTGCAGGTCCACTCCCCCGGCGGCCGCGATCGCCGCCTCGTAGTCCCGGCACGCCGCGGCGAGGTCCGCGGCGTTCCCGTCCGGCCCGGCCAGGGCCGTCAGCCCGACCCGCCCCGCGAAGTCGCGCTCGATGACGGTGCGGTAGCGCTCGGGGTGCTCGGGCGGCAGGCCGACGTACTCGTCGAGCATGAACGCGCGCGCCCGCGCGAACGACAGGCCCGCCGTGTGGCGGCGCACCAGCTCGTCGTAGACGGCCAGCGGGCTCGATCCGGTGGCCAGGCCGAGGACGGCGTCCGGCCGCTCCCGCAGGAGCCGTTCGACGGCGTCGGCCGCGATCCGGGCGAGCGCCTCGGGGGCCTCGATGACCACCTCCATCAGCGGACTCCTTCTCTCGTCGTGGTGGCGGCGGTGGGGCCGGCGGGCGCGCCGGGCCCGTCGCCCCGCGTCACCAGGGCCGCCCCGATGGCGCCCGCCGGGACGCCCGACATCAGCCGCAGGCGCTCCGGCAGCCGGAGGCTGCGCAGGAACGGCGAGTCCGCGGCCTGCCGCTCCACGGCCGCC
>JAEWYD010000131.1 GCA_023462275.1 Actinomycetes bacterium | reverse complement strand
GCACCCGCTCGTCCGCATCCCGCTCCATCGACAAGAACGGACACCACTGATGGCGAACTACTCGCTCCAGGACATCAAGGACCTGCGCGAGAAGACCGGCGCCGGCATGCTCGACGTCAAGAAGGCGCTCGAGGAGGCCGCGGCCCCGGCCGAGGCCGAGCCGCTGGCCGAGTGGGAGCGCGAGCTGCTCGCCGGTGCCGAGGCCCCCGCTGCCGAGGCGCCCGCCGCCGAGGCCGTTCCCGCCGAGCAGTCCTCGGCCGACGAGGCCGCTCCGGTCGCCGAGGCCGCCGAGGCGCCCTCCGGTGAGGCCGTCGCCCCGGGTGAGGACGCCGCGCCGGCCGCCGACGTCGCCGACGTCGCCGAGCCGACCGCCACCGACGACGACGCCAAGTGACCATCGACCACTCAGACAAGGACGCGTGATGGCGAACTACACCGCCGCTGACATCAAGGCGCTGCGCGAGAAGACCGGCGCCGGCATGCTCGACGTCAAGAAGGCTCTCGACGAGGCCGACGGCGACGCCGACAAGGCCATGGAGATCATCCGGGTCAAGGGTCTCAAGGGCATCAGCAAGCGCGAGGGTCGCGCCGCGTCGGACGGCCTCGTCGCCGCCCACGTCGCCGACACCGCGGACGGTCAGGTCGGCCTGCTGATCGAGCTCAACTGCGAGACCGACTTCGTCACGAAGAACGCCAAGTTCATCGAGCTGGCGGACAAGGTGCTCGCGGCTGCTGTCGCGGCGGACACCGACGACGTCGCCGTGGTGCTCGCCGCCGACGCGGCCGGCTCGACCGTCCAGGGCGCGATCGACGAGGTCGCCGCCGTGATCGGCGAGAAGCTCGTGCTGCGCCGCATCGCCCGCGTTGCTGCTCCGAAGGTCACCGTTTACCTGCACAAGGTCAACAAGGACCTGCCCCCGCAGGTCGGCGTCCTCGTCGGCACCGACGAGGCCGGCGCGGCCGTCGCGAAGGACATCGCGATGCACACCGCGGCCTACAGCCCGATCTACCTGTCGCGCGCGGACGTCCCGGCGGACCTCGTGGCCGACGAGCGGCGCATCGCCGAGGAGACGGCGCGGAACGAGGGCAAGCCCGAGGCCGCGCTCCCGAAGATCGTCGACGGCCGCGTGAACGGGTACTTCAAGGAGAACGTCCTGCTCGAGCAGGCGTACGCGAAGGACCAGAAGAAGTCGGTCCAGCAGGTGCTCACGGAGGCCGGGGGCACCGTCACCGCGTTCGCCCGCTTCCGAGTCGGGGCCTGACCTCGACGGCCCGCGGCCTCCCGGCCGCGGGCCGTCGTTCGTCCCAGAGGAACGTCCGCCGAGCACGGCGGAGGGTGGAGGAGCTGTGGCGCAGGACCTGACCGCCGTCGACGTCCCCGAGGACGAGGCGCCCGACGCCCGAGACCTGCCCGAGGCGGGTGACGCGCCCCCGCCGCACGCGCGCCGGGTGCTCCTGAAGCTCTCGGGCGAGACCTTCGGCGGTGGCCAGGTGGGCCTCGCCACGGCGGTCGTCCGCCGCGTCGCGGAGGAGATCGCCGCGGCCGTCCGCACGGGCGTCCAGGTCGCGATCGTCGTCGGCGGAGGCAACTTCTTCCGCGGCGCCGAGCTCTCCCAGAGCGGCCTGGACCGCGCGCGAGCCGACTACATGGGCATGCTCGGCACGGTCATGAACTGCCTGGCCCTGCAGGACTTCCTGGAGCAGGCGGGCGTCCAGACCCGGGTCCAGACTGCCATCGCGATGGGGCAGGTCGCCGAGCCATACATCCCGCTGAAGGCGATCCGTCACATGGAGAAGGGCCGCGTCGTCATCTTCGGCGCCGGCGCGGGCCTGCCCTACTTCTCGACCGACACGGTCTCGGTGCAGCGGGCGCTGGAGACCCACTGCGACGAGGTCCTGATGGGCAAGAACGGCGTCGACGGCGTGTACACGGCCGATCCACGCACGGACCCGACGGCCGCCCGCTACGACCGGCTGACCTACACCGAGGCGCTCGTGAGCGGCCTCGAGGTGATGGACGCGACCGCGCTGAGCATGTGCCGCGACAACGGCGTGCAGATGCGCGTGTTCGGTCTGGAAGGGCAAGGCAACGTCACCCGCGCGCTGCGGGGTGAGAAGATCGGCACGTTGCTCACGGAGTAGCGGTACCCGCCCGAGAGCTGCACTGGACGGACGAGAAGGAGCACCGGTGATCGACGACACCCTCCTCGAGGCAGAGGAGAAGATGGACAAGGCCCTCGAGGTCGCCAAGGAGGACTTCGCGACCATCCGGACGGGCCGCGCGAACCCCTCGATGTTCTCCAAGATCCTCGTGGACTACTACGGCTCCCCGACGCCGCTGCAGCAGCTGGCGTCCTTCGCGACGCCCGAGGCGCGGACCGTCCTCGTGTCGCCGTTCGACGCCAGCTCCATGCACGCCGTCCTCAAGGCGATCCGCGACTCCGACCTGGGGGTCAACCCGACCGACGACGGCAAGGTGATCCGCGTCGTCCTGCCCCAGCTGACGGAGGAACGCCGCCGCGACTACGTCAAGCTCGCCAAGCACAAGGCGGAGGAGGCGCGCGTCTCGGTGCGCAACATCCGCCGTCGTGCGAAGGAGGAGCTGGACCGCATCGCGCGTGACGGCGAGGCCGGCGAGGACGAGGTGGCCCGGGCCGAGAAGGAGCTCGAGTCGCTCACCAAGCACCACATCGACGGCGTCGACCAGATGCTCGCCCACAAGGAGAGCGAGCTCCTCGAGGTCTGATGAGCGAACCCACCAGCATCGACGTCCTGGCCCGGCCCGTGCAGAAGCGCGCAGGCCGGAACCTGCCCGTCGCGACAGCCGTCGGGCTGGCGCTCCTCGGCGCCGTCGGGGCCTCGCTGTACTGGCGCAAGGAGGCCTTCATCGGCCTCGCCGTGCTGGCGTGCGGCGCCGCCCTCTGGGAGCTGGGGCAGGCGCTCACCCGCCGCAGCATCCACATCCCCCTGCTGCCGCTGCTCGTCGGGACCGTCGGCATCCTCGTGTCGTCGTACACGGGCGGCCCCGAGTCGCTGCTGGTCGCCTTCATGCTCACGGCCGGCGGGGTCGTCGTCTGGCGCGTGCTCGACGGGGGCGGGCAGGAGGCGCTGCGTGACGCGGCGGCGGCGACGTTCGCCGCTGCGTACGTCCCGTTCATGGCGGGCTTCGTCATGCTCATGCTCCTCGAGGCCGACGGCGCACGGCGGGTCGCGCTGTTCGTGCTGCTCGCGGTCGCGAACGACGTCGGCGGCTACGCGGCAGGGGTGCTCTTCGGACGCCACCCGCTCGCGCCGTCGGTCAGCCCCAAGAAGAGCTGGGAGGGCCTCGCCGGCTCGCTCGTGCTCGCCTGCGCCGTCGGCGCGGTCGGGATGATGGTGGCGTTCGATGGCCGCCCGGTCGTCGGCATCGCCCTCGGTGTGGCGTCGGTGCTGACGGCGACGCTCGGTGACCTGGCGGAGTCCCTCATCAAGCGCGACCTGGAGCTGAAGGACATGGGCACGCTGCTGCCCGGGCACGGCGGGGTCCTCGACCGCATCGACTCGCTGCTCCTGACCGCGCCGCTCGTCTACCTCGTGCTCCACGTGATGGTGCCCGGTGCCTGACGCGCCCAACGCTGCCGCGCCGCGGCCGGACCGGCCCGCGCTGACCCTCGCCGCACCCCGGCGGGGCAAGCCGCCGCGCCACCTGGCCGACCTGACGCCGGCCGAGCGCGTCGACGCCGTCCGCGAGCTGGGGGAGCCCGCCTTCCGCGCGAAGCAGCTGGGCACCCACTACTTCGGCCACCTGACGGACGACCCGGCGGAGATGACCGACCTGCCGAAGCGCTCGCGCGAGCGCGTCGCCGAGGCCCTGCTTCCGGCGCTCGTGCGCCCGGTGCGGTCCATCGCCGCGGACTCCGGCGCGACGGTCAAGACGCTCTGGGCGCTGCACGACGGCGTCAAGGTCGAGTCGGTCCTCATGCGGTACCCCGACCGCGCGACGCTGTGCGTCTCCAGCCAGGCGGGCTGCGGGATGGCCTGCCCGTTCTGCGCGACGGGTCAGCTCGGCCTGACGCGGAACCTCTCGGCCGCCGAGATCGTCGAGCAGGTGCGCCGTGCGGCACGGGCGATGGTGGACGGCGCCGTCGTCGGCGGTCCGGGCCGGCTGTCCAACGTGGTCTTCATGGGCATGGGTGAGCCGCTGGCGAACTACAAGGCCGTGCTCGGGGCGGTGCGGACCATCACCGCCCCCGTCCCGGAGGGCCTGGGCATGTCGGCCCGCGGCGTCACGGTGTCGACCGTGGGCCTCGTGCCGGCGATCGACAAGCTCGCCGCCGAGGGCCTGCCGGTGACGCTGGCGCTGTCGCTGCACGCGCCCGACGACGCGCTGCGCAGCGAGCTCGTCCCGATCAACACCCGCTGGACGGTGGACGAGGCGCTGGACGCGGCCCGCCGGTACTTCGAGGCCACGGGCCGACGCGTGAGCATCGAGTACGCGCTGATCCGCGACATGAACGACCACGCCTGGCGGGCGGACCTGCTCGCCGCCAAGCTCAACGACCGGGGACGGGGGTGGGTGCACGTGAACCCGATCCCGCTCAACCCCACACCCGGGTCGATCTGGACGGCGAGCGACCCCCGGGTCGCCGCGGAGTTCGTCGCGCACCTGCGGGCGGCCGGTGTGCCGACCACCGTCCGGGACACCCGGGGCAGCGACATCGACGGCGCGTGCGGTCAGCTGGCCGCCGCCGAGGAGGTATGAGGCGCATGTTCCGCACTGTCAGCAAGTTCCGCACCGGGTACGACCCGGACCAGGTGGACACGTTCTTCACGCACGCCCGGCGCGTGTACGAGGGCGACGGCTCGGAGCCGTTGAACGGCGCGGACGTGCGCCGCGCCGCCTTCGACCTCGTCCGGGGCGGCTACGCCACCTCCAGCGTGGACTCGGCGCTCGACAGGCTCGAGCGCGCGTTCATGACGCGCGAGCGGCAGGACGTGCTCACGGCGCAGGGTCAGCAGGCGTGGATGGACCACCTGGCCGACCGCGCCCGGACCCTGTACGAGCGGCTGCGCCGCCCCGACGGCGAGCGGTTCGCGCCCGCCCACCGCGGCGAGCAGGGTTACCTGCCCGACGACGTCGACGACCTGTGCGACCGGCTCATCGCCTACTTCGACCGCGGCACTCCGCTGACGTCGGACGAGGTGCGGCACGCCACCTTCCGGCGCGCCTCGGGGCACAACGCGTACGCGGAGGGCCCGGTGGACGCCTTCTTCGAGCGCGCGGTCGAGGTCCTGCTCGGCGTCGAGTGAGCTGACGCCCGGCCTCAGGCCTGCACGGGACCGCGGACGTCGTCCCCGGTCCCGTTCTCGGTGCCCTCGTCGGGGATCTCGCTGTCGAGGATGAGCTCCTGCACCTGCAACAGGCGCCGCTCGAGGTGCGCGACGTCCGCGAGCTCGACGTCGGAGGTCTCGCCGGCGGTCTGGACGACGAGGGTGCCCGAGCCGAGCATGCGCTCGAGCAGCGTGCGGCGGTAGCTGACGGACTGCACGCGGTCCATCGGGATGTCCTTGCCCTCGCGGGAGAACACGCCGCGCCGGCTGATGAGGCGGCGGGTGGTCAGGGTGTCGGTCGACGCGAGCCACACGATGATCGGCCAGAGGCCGAACACCAGGATGAGGACGGCGGCCACGGCGAGGACGGCCCAGCGGACCCAGCCCTGGTCGTCCGGCACCCACGCCACCAGTGCGACGACGGCGAGCGCCGTCACGGCGAGCGTCACCACGACGGGGACGAAGACGTTCTTCCAGTGCGAGTGGGCGTGGAAGATGACCTTCTCGCCGGAGGCGAGCTGCGAGTCCTTGACCATGGGCGCCGATCATGCCACCTGCGGCTCGTCCGCGGGGCTGGTCAGGGAGAATGTCGGCGTGACGACGCCGCGAACGGTCATCCTGCTCGGCTCCACCGGGTCCATCGGCACCCAGGCGCTCGACGTCCTGGGGCGGCACCCGGACCGGTTCAGGGTCGAGGGTCTGGCCGCCGGCGGGGCCGACCCCGCCGCGGTCGCACGGCAGGCGCGGGCCACCGGCGCACCGGTCGTGGCCCTGGCCGACCCCGGGGCGGGGGAGGCGTTCCGGGCCGCGTGGTCGGCCGGGGACGTCGGGGCCCGGGCGGCGGGGCCGGCCGAGCCGGAGCTCCTGATCGGGCCGGACGCGGCCGCCGAGCTGGCCGGGCGGGGCGCCGACGTCGTGCTCAACGGGATCACGGGGTCGATCGGGCTCCGCCCGACGCTCGCCGCCCTGGCCGCGGGCAGCACCCTCGCGCTCGCCAACAAGGAGTCGCTCGTCGTCGGCGGGCCGCTCGTCGCCCGGGCGCTGCAGCGGCCGGACCAGGTCGTCCCCGTCGACTCCGAGCACTCGGCCATCTGGCAGTGCCTGCGCTCCGGCAGCCGCGACGAGGTGGCCCGGCTCGTCCTCACGGCGTCGGGCGGGCCATTCCGTGGCCGCAGCCGCGCCGACCTGGCCGGCGTCGGCCCCGCGGAGGCGCTCGCGCACCCCACGTGGACCATGGGCCCCGTCGTCACCGTGAACTCCGCGACGCTGATGAACAAGGGCCTGGAGCTCATCGAGGCGCACCTGCTCTTCGGCGTCCCGGTGGCCGACATCGACGTCGTCGTGCACCCGCAGTCGGTCGTCCACTCGATGGTGCAGTTCCGCGACGGGTCGACCATCGCGCAGGCGTCACCGCCGGACATGCGCCTGCCGATCGCCCTGGGGCTGTCCGCGCCGGAACGGCTGCCCGACGTCGCCGCCGCCTGCGGGTGGTCGGCGCCGACCGCCTGGACGTTCGAGCCGCTCGACGACGCCGCCTTCCCGGCGGTGCGGCTCGCGCGCGAGGCGGTGGCGGCGTCGGCCACGCACCCGGCCGTCCTCAACGCTGCCAACGAGGAGGCCGTGGCCGGCTTCCTGGCGGGCCGCGTGCCGTTCCTCGCCATCGTCGACACGGTCGAGCGGGTCCTCGGCGAGCACGACGGCGTGGCCGCCGAGGCGCTCGACCTCGGGACGCTCGGCGACGTCGAGGACTGGGCGCGGCGGCGCGCCCGGGAACTCCTCGCCCGCTGACGGACGGGCGCGTCAGCTGTGCCTCGGCTCAGAGCCTGCGGAACGCGGAGAGCTGCTTGCGGACCTTGAGGTAGACGAAGGTCTCGGTGGCCACGACGCCGGGCGTCGTGCGCACCTTGTCGTTGAGGATCTGGAACAGCCGCTCGTCGTCGCGGCACACGACCTCGACCAGCAGGTCGAACGTGCCGGCCGTGATGACGACGTACGCCACCTCCGGCATCTCGGCGAATGCGTCGGCGAGGGCCTGGAGGTCACCCTCGGCCTTGACCCCGATCATCGCCTGGCGCGTCATCCCGAGCTTCTGCGGGTCCGTCACCGCCACGATCTGGAGCACCCCCGTCTCGACGAGGCGCTGCACCCGCTGACGCACCGCCGTCTCCGACAGGCCCACGGACTTGCCGATGGACGCGTAGGGGCGCCGCCCCTCGGCGCTCAGCTCGGCGATGATCGCCTGGGAGGTCTCGTCCAGCGGTGTCGTCATGCGCCGATCTTCGTCTGCCGGAGGCTGCGACGCCACAAGGCGCCCGGGCGTGCGCCGGGCACCGGGCTCCGCAGGGGATGATGGACCCCGTCGGACGGTCGAGCGCAGGAGGCGGACGTGGCGTACGTGATCGGGTGGCTGGTGCTGCTCGTGGGGCTGGCTGTCTCGATCGGCGTGCACGAGCTGGGGCACATGATCCCGGCCAAGCTCTTCGGCGTCCGCGTCCCGCGGTACATGGTCGGCTTCGGGCCCACGGTGTGGTCGACCCGCCGCGGCGAGACCGAGTACGGCGTCAAGGCGATCCCGCTGGGCGGTTTCACCAAGCTCACCGGCATGCTGCCCCCGGCCGAGGCGGTCGGCGCGAAGCCCCGCACGGGGTTCCTCGCGGAGATGGTCCAGGAGGCGCGCGACGCCAGCGCGGAGGAGATCCTGCCCGGCGAGGAGCACCGCGCCTTCTACCGACTCACGACGCCGAAGAAGGTCGTCGTGATGGCCGGCGGCATCGTGGCGAACCTGCTGCTCGCCGTCGTGCTCCTGGTCGCGGTCGTGCTGACGGCGGGCGTGCCGCAGGGCGCGTCGACGACCGTTGCGGAGGTCGGGGCCTGCGTGTACCCGGCGGACGCGACGGCGTCGTTCCGCTGCTCGGCGGACGACCCGATCGGACCGGGCGCCGCGGCGGGCATCGAGCCGGGCGACCGGCTGGTGTCGTTCGGCGGGGCGCCGGTCGAGACGTGGAACGACTTCACCGCCGCTGTGCGGGCGAGCACAGGGCAGGGCGTGCCGCTCGTCGTCGAGCGCGACGGGCGCGAGGTCACCCTGACCGTCGACCCGATCGAGACCGAGCGGCCCGTGTTCGACGACGACGGCGACGTCGTGCGCAACGCCGACGGCACGACGAAGACGGCGCTGACGCGCTACGTGGGGATCAGCCCGACCACCCGCTACGACCGCTCGATCGGGCAGGTCCTCCCGCTCACGGGCACGCTCGTCAGCGGCACGGCGGAGATCGTCGCGCACCTGCCCGAGCGCCTGGCCGACGTCGGGCGGGCGGTGGCCGGGACCGAGCAGCGCAGCGCCGACGGCGTCGTGGGCCTCGTGGGCATGGGGCAGATCGCGGGGGAGATCGCCCAGGGTGGCCAGGGCGTGACGGTCGGCGACCAGGCCGCGGCGATGCTCAGCATCCTGGCGTCGCTGAACGTCGCCCTCTTCGTGTTCAACCTCGTGCCGCTGGTGCCCCTCGACGGCGGGCACGTGGCGGGCGCCCTGTGGGAGGGCGCCAAGCGGCAGTACGCCCGCCTGCGCGGCCGGCCCCGCCCGGCGCCCGCGGACATGGCCCGCATGATGCCGCTGGCGTACGGGGTCTTCCTCCTGTTCGGCGCCATGACGGTGTTCCTCGTGGTCGCCGACCTCGTGAAGCCGGTCACGGGCTGAGCACGCCCTGAGCGGCGTCGGCTCGGCTCCTGTCGCCGACGGGGAGATACTGGGGACGTGAGCACCCCCATCTCCCTCGGCATGCCGGCCGCACCTCCGCCCGTCCTCGCGCCCCGCAGGCCCACGCGGCAGATCCGGGTCGGCAAGGTGCTCGTCGGCGGCGGGGCACCGGTCAGCGTGCAGTCGATGACGACCACGCCGACCACGAACATCAACGCGACGCTGCAGCAGATCGCCGAGCTCACGGCGGCCGGCTGCGACATCGTCCGGGTGGCGGTGCCGAGCCAGGACGACGCGGACGCGCTGCCGATCATCGCCAAGAAGTCGCAGATCCCCGTCATCGCGGACATCCACTTCCAGCCGAAGTACGTGTTCGCCGCGATCGAGGCCGGGTGCGCGGCCGTCCGCGTGAACCCGGGCAACATCCGCAAGTTCGACGACCAGGTCAAGGAGATCGCGCGCGCCGCGGCCGACGCCGGTGTGTCGCTGCGGATCGGCGTGAACGCGGGTTCCCTCGACCCCCGCCTGCTCGCCAAGTACGGCAAGGCGACGCCCGAGGCGCTCGTCGAGTCGGCGGTGTGGGAGGCCTCGCTGTTCGAGGAGCACGACTTCCACGACTTCAAGATCTCCGTCAAGCACAACGACCCCGTGGTCATGGTGCGCGCCTACGAGCTCCTCTCCGAGCGCGGGGACTGGCCGCTGCACCTCGGGGTGACGGAGGCAGGGCCGGCGTTCCAGGGCACCATCAAGTCGGCGACGGCGTTCGGCGCCCTGCTCAGCAAGGGCATCGGCGACACGATCCGCGTCTCCCTCTCCGCGCCGCCGGTGGAGGAGGTCAAGGTCGGGATCCAGATCCTGCAGTCGCTCAACCTGCGGCCGCGCAAGCTCGAGATCGTGTCGTGCCCGTCGTGCGGCCGGGCGCAGGTGGACGTGTACTCGCTGGCCGAGCGCGTCACCGCGGGCCTGGAGGGGATGTCCGTGCCGCTGCGCGTCGCCGTCATGGGCTGCGTCGTCAACGGCCCGGGGGAGGCCCGCGAGGCGGACCTCGGCGTCGCGTCCGGCAACGGCAAGGGCCAGATCTTCGTCAAGGGCGAGGTGATCAAGACGGTGCCGGAGTCGGAGATCGTCGAGACGCTGATCGCCGAGGCGAACCGCCTGGCCGCCACCATGGAGCCTGCCGAGGGCGACCCCGTCGTCACCGTCGGCTGACGCCGGCGGCGGGCGCCCCGCGGTCCGCGGCTCGCCGGGGGCCCGACAGAGCCCCGTCGGCCGCGGGGCCTGGGGCAGAATCGCCGCATGGCACGGTGGCGCAGCATGACCCGGCGGACGATCGTCACCGACGTCGACCTGCGGGACGCGGCGGAGTTCTGCGCGCACGACCCGGTCGCGTCGGTGCTGGCCGCCACGCGCATCGAGTCGATCGTCGCCGCGGGCGGCGCCTCGACCGGCGCGACGGTGTGGGGCATGGAGCGCGGCGGCCGGCTGGACGCCCTGTGCTGGGTCGGCGCGAACCTCGTACCGGTGTGCGACGGCGAGGATGCGGAGGCGATGGACGCGTTCGCCGAAGCCGCCCGGCGCCACGGTCGGCGCTGCTCCTCGATCGTGGGCGAGGCACGACCCGTGCTGGGCCTGTGGGAGCGGCTGCAGGACGCGTGGGGACCGGCGCGGGACGTGCGCGCGGACCAGCCCTCGCTGGTGATCGACGGGCCCGCGGCCGTGTCGCCGGACCCCCTGGTCCGGCCGGCCCGCGTCGAGGAGGTGGACCTCGTCCTGCCCGCGTCGGTGCACATGTTCCTGGAGGAGGTGGGCTACTCGCCGGTGTCGGGGAACCCGGGTGCCTACGAGGCCCGCGTGAGGTCGCTGGTCGAGGCGGGTCGCACCTTCGTGCGGGTGGACGACGGCCCGAACGGGCCGGAGGTGGTCTTCAAGGCCGACCTCGGGGCGGTCAGCCGGCAGGTCGCCCAGGTGCAGGGCGTCTGGGTCGCGCCGCGCCTGCGCGGGCAGCGCCTGTCCGAGCACGGGATGAGCGCCGTCGTCGAGCAGAGCCTCGGCGTGGTCGCCCCACTCGTGTCGCTGTACGTGAACGCCTACAACGCCCCGGCCCTCGCCAGCTACCGCCGGGTCGGCTTCCGGCAGGTCGGCACGTACGCGACAGTCCTCTTCTGACCACCCGCAGGTAGGCCCGGAACCGACCGGTGTAAAGCCTTGTCGGCAAAGTAGTAAGCGCGCATACTTCATGCCATGACCACTCTCGCCACCGCGACAGCGACCTCCACCGCCACCCCGCGCGCCTTCCTCGCGCGCTGGACCGACCATGCGACGTGGGACACCTGGAGCCCGGACACCGAGTGGGTGCGGGTCGACGGACCGGTGGGGGTCGGCACGACGGGCACCCTCAAGCCGAAGGGCGGCCCGAGGCTGCGCTTCGTCATCAGCGAGTGCGGAGAGGAGGAGGCCGGTCGCCGCACCGTGTACGCGGACACCACGCGCATGCCCGGCGCGCGCGTCGTCTTCCGGCACACCGCCCGGGCTGAGGGGGAGCAGACGCGCCTCGACGTCGAGGTCGCCGTGCACGGCCCGCTCGCACCCCTGTGGTCGCTGGTCCTGGGCGGCGGCTTCCGCACGAGCGCGCCCGCCGACCTCGAGCGGCTCGTCACCCTGGTGGAGCGGTCGTGAGCGCCTGGCTCGGGGTCGCCTCCGCCGAGCACGTCCGGCGCGGCGTCGCCCTCGGGATCGCGCAGCTGGGGCACGGCCGCCGGGCACCGCTCCTGCGGCTCCGCCCGGGCGACACGCTCGTCTACTACTCGGCGCAGGAGAGCCTCGGGGGTCCGGCCGGCCTGCGCGCGTTCACGGCGATCGGGACGGTGGCGGACGACGTCGTGTGGCAGGCGGATGAGGGGGAGTTCCGGCCGTTCCGCCGACGGGTCGACTACCTCGCAGACGCGCGCCCCGTGCCGCTCGCGGAGGTGCGCGACCGCCTCGAGCTCACCAGCGAGCCCGGGTGGGGAGCGCTGCTGCGCCGCGGTCTCGTCCCGCTGACCGACGACGACGCGGCGGCGCTCGCCGCAGCGATGCGGAGCGCCCGGTGACCGGGCTGGCGACCTCGTTCCGCGACGCGGAGGAGAGCCCGGGCCTCCTGCTCTGGCGCGTCACGCACACCTGGCAGGCGGCGCAGCGGGCGGCGCTGCGGCCCTTCGACCTCACGCACGTGCAGTTCGTGCTGCTCGCCTCGCTTACGTGGCTGGCCGTGGACCCGGAGCGGCCCGTCAGCCAGCGCGACCTGGCGCGGCACACCGGCACCGACCCGATGATGACCTCTCAGGTGCTGCGGGCGCTGGAGGACAAGGGCCTGGTCGAGCGCCGTCCGCACCCCACGGACGCCCGGGCGCGGTCGCTCGTGCCGACGTCGGCCGGGGTGCAGCTCGCCAACCGGGCCGTCGTAGCCGTCGAGGAGACCGATGCGCGGTTCTTCGGGCGCCTGGCCGACGGGGGTGCGGCCCTGGTCCCGGTGCTGCGCCGCCTGCTCGAGGCCTGAGTCGACGGGCACGCTGGCGGCCGCCGGACCACCCGGGTCAGCGCAGGAGGCGGGACATCCGGCGGTCGGCCAGCGGCTTGCCGCCCGTCTGGCAGGTCGGGCAGTACTGCAGCGCCGAGTCCGCGAAGGACACCTCGCGCACCGTGTCGCCGCACACGGGGCACGCCTCGCCCGCCCTGCCGTGCACCCGCATGCCGCGCCGCTTGGCGTCCTTGAGCTCCGCGGCGGGGCGCCCGGCGGACGCCTCGAGCGCCTCCGTGAGCACCTGCTGCACGACGGCGTGCAGGCGCGCGACGTCGTCGTCCGTGAGCGAGCGGCTCAGCGTGAACGGGCTCATCCGGGCCGCGTGCAGGATCTCGTCGGAGTAGGCGTTGCCGATCCCGGCGATCTGCCGCTGGTCCCGCAGCAGGCCCTTGATCTGCTGGTTTCGTCCGTGCACCAGCTCCGCCAGGCGCTCCACCGTGAACTCCGGCGAGAGCGGCTCGACACCCAGCGAGGCGACCAGCGGCACGTCGTCGGGCGAGCCGACCACGTGCACCGCCAGCCGCTTGCGCGTGCCCTGCTCCGTGAGGTCGAACCCGGCGCCGTCGTCGAGCGCCACGCGCAGCGCCAGCGGGGACTTGCCGGGCCGCACCACGGTGCCGGGCACGTCGTCGTACCAGCGCAGCCAGCCGGCCCGGGAGAGGTGGAACAGCAGGTGCGGCCCGTCCGTCCCGACGTCCAGCCACTTGCCGTGGCGCCCGACGGCGGTCACCTCGCGCCCGACGAGGTCGTCGGGGGCGGGGGAGAACGTCTTCAGCGCGCTGATGGTGCCGACCGCGACGGACGCAACGCGCCGGCCGACGGCGCGGTCGGCGAGGAAGCGGGCGAGGGACTCGACCTCGGGCAGCTCGGGCACGTGCCCATCGTGCCTGCCGGCACCGACGAGCGGCAGGGGGTGGTGGACCCCGGTGGACGGCGCCGGGGGTCCGTCGGCGCGCCACTAGGCTGACGCCCATGCTCATGCGGATGTCGACCCTGTTCGTGCGCACCCTGCGGGAGGACCCCGCCGACGCCGAGGTGCCGAGCCACCGCCTGCTCGTCCGGGCCGGCTACATCCGCCGGGCCGCACCGGGCATCTACACGTGGTTGCCGCTGGGCCTGCGGGTGCTGGGCAAGGTCGAGGCCGTCGTCCGTGAGGAGATGGCCCGCATCGGCGCGCAGGAGGTGCACTTCCCGGCGCTGCTGCCGCGGGAGCCCTACGAGGCGACGAACCGGTGGACCGAGTACGGTCCGAACCTCTTCCGCCTGAAGGACCGCAAGGAGGCGGACTACCTCCTGGCGCCCACGCACGAGGAGATGTTCACGCTCCTGGTCAAGGACCTGTACTCCAGCTACAAGGACCTGCCGCTCGCGCTGTACCAGATCCAGACGAAGTACCGCGACGAGGCACGGCCGCGCGCCGGCCTGCTCCGCGGGCGCGAGTTCATCATGAAGGACGCGTACTCGTTCGACGTCGACGAGGCCGGGCTCGACGCCGCGTACCAGCGCGAGCGCGAGGCCTACCAGCGGATCTTCACGCGGCTCGGGCTCGAGTTCGTCATCGTCGCCGCGATGTCCGGCGCCATGGGCGGCTCGCGGAGCGAGGAGTTCCTCATGCCGACGGCGATCGGCGAGGACACCTTCGTCCGGTCGCCGGGCGGCTACGCGGCGAACGTCGAGGCGGTCACGACGCCGGTCCCCGAGCCGCTGCCGTACGACGACGCCCCCGCGGCGCACGTCGAGGACACGCCCGACACCCCCACGATCGAGTCGCTCGTGGCGCTCGCGAACGCTCGCTTCCCGCGGCCCGACCGCGCGTGGACCGCCGCCGACACGCTGAAGAACGTCGTCGTCGCCCTGGTGCACCCCGACGGCGAGCGCGAGGTCCTCGTCGTCGGCGTCCCCGGGGACCGCGAGGTGGACATGCGACGCCTCGAGGCCGCGGTCGCGCCGGCGGACGTGGAGACGGCCGGCGACGCCGACTTCGCCGCCCATCCCGAGCTGGTCAAGGGGTACATCGGTCCCGCGGTGCTGGGGCGGGCGAACACGGGCCGCGAGGACGCCGTGCGCTACCTCCTCGACCCGCGCGTCGTGCCCGGCACGCGCTGGATCACCGGCGCCAACGAGGCCGGCCGCCACGTCTTCGACCTCGTCGCGGGCCGGGACTTCACGGCCGACGGCACGGTCGAGGCCGCCGAGGTGCGCGCGGGCGACCCCGCCCCCGACGGGTCCGGCCCGCTCGAGCTCGCCCGCGGCATCGAGATCGGCCACATCTTCGCGCTCGGTCGCAAGTACGCCGAGGCGCTCGGCCTGCAGGTGCTCAACGAGAACGGCAAGGCCGTCACGGTCACGATGGGCTCCTACGGCATCGGCGTCTCGCGCGCCGTGGCCGCGCTCGCGGAGACCAACCACGACGACGCCGGTCTGGCCTGGCCCGCGCAGGTGGCGCCCGCGCACGTGCACCTCGTTGCCACGGGCAAGGACGAGGCGGTGTTCCACGCGGCGGCCGAGCTCGCCGCCGACCTGCACGGTGCCGGCGTCGAGGTGCTCTACGACGACCGCCCGCGCGTCTCGCCGGGCGTGAAGTTCGCCGACGCCGAGCTGCTCGGTGCCCCGGTGCTCGTCGTCGTCGGTCGGGGTCTGGCGGAGGGCAACGTCGAGGTGCGGCTGCGCCGCGCGGCGGACGCCGAGGCCCTCGGGCTCCCGGTGGTCGACGGGCGGCCGGCGGCCGAGCAGGTGCCCGTGGCCGACGCCGCGGCCCGGGTGGGTGCCCTCGTCGCGGAGCTGCTCGAGCGCTGAGGCGTCAGGTCGGCGGCGCCGTCGTCAGGACGCCGCGCCGCTGTCCGCGCCGGGCAGGTCGCCGACGCTCACACCGAGCCCGGCGGCGCGTCGGTACGCCTCGACGGCGGCGTCGAGCACCGGCCCGCGCGTGTCGGGTGCCAGGGTCGGCGCCAGGTCGGCGTAGTCGGCGCCCAGGCCGGCCTCGAGCTCTCCGAGGGCGGCCAGTAGGGCGTCCTGCGCCGTGTCCGGGGCCGTGAGCGGGGCCGGCAGGTCGTAGGCGCTGCGCCGTGGGTCGGCGCCCGTCCCCGCGATCGCCCCGGCCTCCGCCCACGCCTGGGCCCTCGCCCGGTGCAGCGCTGCCCGCTGCGCGGCGCGCTCGCGGGCGTCGCCATCGAGGCGGGCCGCGGCGACCTCCCAGGCCATCCCGACGCCATCCTCGGACTGCACCAGGACGCCGGCGGACTGGGCGTCCATCCCGCTCGGCAGGGACGTCGGCAGGGTCAGCTCCCCGAGCTCGCCCGGGGCACCCTCGACGACCGCCGCGAGCGCGTCGGCGAGCAGGGTGCGGTCGATCGCGATCGCACCGAGCAGGTGCGCCATTTGCCGGTCGGTCGCGGCGACGGCGTCGTCGCGCGCCGCGTCGGCGGCCGCGCGCAGCTCCTGCAGGACCACCGCGGCGTCGGGTGCGGGTGAGGACGAGCCCGCCGTCGGTCTCGGTGTCGGCGTCGGCGTCCCGGTCGCGGTGGGGAACGGCTCGTAGACGCCGCCCAGGGCGTCGGCATGCACGCGCGACGCCGCGGCGACGCGGCCCAGCAC
>JAEWYD010000130.1 GCA_023462275.1 Actinomycetes bacterium | reverse complement strand
CCCGACCCCTGTGCGACCAGCACGTTCGTCCCCAGCGCGCTGGGCTACGCGGCGGCCCGGGGGTGGCCGGCGGTGGTGCCGGCGGCGGTGCTGCCGCTCGGTGTGCTCGGCGCGGTGGTGGTCGGGGCGCTGGCGGGGCTGTGGCCGGCGGTCCGCGCGGCACGGCTGTCGCCGACGGAGGCGCTCGCCGCGGTGTAGGTCCCGCGTGAGCGCGGGCGGCCGTCAGTCCTGCATGGCGTCGTCGTCGCGAGCGATGAGCGACACGACCACCAGGCCGTTGTCGGAGGTGTCGCCCTGCGCGGCGAGGCCGAAGCTGCGGTCCGCTCCCGACGCAGCGGAGCTCGGGCGCTGCACCCGGTGAAGGAGGTCGTCCACGAAGCCGTGCCAGTCGCCTCGTGCGTTCGGCGTGTAGGGCACTCCCGCGTGGTCACGAAGGAGATTGAGGACGTAGGTGGGCGCCGGCTCTGGCCGGCCGAGCCCGTCGTGGTCCTCCGTGACGCACACGGACGAGCGGTCACCAGCTCCCGCTGACCTGGGGATCATCAGGTATCGCGATCCCTGGAACCGTCGGTCCCGCGTGAGGACACGCTTCGTCGTCCCCGGGTTCCGTCCGAAGGTGTAGGAGATCAAGGGCCAGCGGTGGTACAGGAAGTGCTGGGGATCGCCCTTGGGCACGGAGGTCGGGACGGTCGGCGTCGGGAAGCGCTTGGCCTGGAGGAGCACCGCGCGGATCGACGAGTGCGCAGCGGTCAGCCTCCGCGCGATGACGAGCAGGTCGCCGGCCTCGCACCTCGCTTGGCGCGGTCCCATCGCGAAGCGCACGTGGGACGCCTGGTGGATGAATCCCACCCCGGCGCCGACGCGCGTCCCGCCGTGCTGCAGGCCGTTGCATCGCCGGGCGATGTCCAGCCCCAGCGCCCGTACGACCGCGGGCTCAGCGTCGCTCTGGGCGTGGTGCTCGGCGTCGCGGAACGCTGCCTCGAGCTCGCGGCGGAGTGTCGCCGTCAGCGTCGAGTTCAGGCGGACGTAGCCCACTGCGCCACCGTAGTGACTGCCGCTCGAGGGCGGGTGCGGGTCGGTGTCCGACTCCCGTGGGACGGCGGGCTCCCTGGCGCCAGACCCAGGGCCGACGCGAGCTCGGGCGCTCGTGTCGAGAATCAAAGAGTGCTTGAACTCACTGCCGCGCCCGTGGTGCTCGCCGACCGGGACGCGAGCCTGCCCTCATACAGCGAGCCCGCACCGTCCGTCGCCGCTCGGCGGATTCAACGCGGACGGCGTGAGCGCCCGGCCCGGCTGCTCTCGCTCGCGCTCCTGGCCGGCGTGGTCGTGGGCGGTCTGACGTCCTTCGCACAGACGGTCCTGGGCGGCAGCGCGCTCGCCGGCCTGGGTAACGCCGTCAGCCCGTGGCTCGTGCTCCCGTTCGTCATCGGGGCCCTGGCCCGACGCGACCGGCATGCAGCGGTCGTCGGGCTGCTGGCCTGCGTGGGCGAGGTCGCGGGCTACTACCTCGTCGCGCACCTACGGGGCTTCGGCGTGAGCTCCGCCTTCCTGCTCACCTGGGCGGTCGCGGCGGTGATCGGCGGTCCGCTGTTCGGCTGGGCCGGGCGTGCCTGGCGCTCGGCTTCGGGGCGCCTCCGCGGGGTCGGCCCCGCGCTTCTCGTCGGCTGCTGGGTCAGCGAGGCGGTCGTCACCTACCTCGTCGTCTTGCACTACGGGGGCGACGCGGCGGTGTTCGGCGGGGTCGCCGTGGTGCTCGCGACCGTCCTCGGCGTCGTGGGACGGCAGCTGCGTTCGCTGCTGACGTGGCTACCCGTGGCCGCCCTTCTCGGCGCGGCCGGCTTCGCCGCGCTGCACGCGGTGATCTAGACGCGAACTCCGACAGCTCGCGCTCGACGGCGGTACCAGCGACGTTCTGCGCGGTCACGCTCGTAACGTTTCGATTTCACACTCCGCCATGCAGGTGAACGACGCCGCGCACCGCCGTCCGCCCCGGCTACCGTCGAGCGCGACGCAACCTCCGGCGTCGTCCGCACCGCCCGCCGTGGTACCTCAGGAGCCCAGGATGTCCGTCGCCCGCGTGACCGTCGACCCGGCGTTCGTCGTCGGGCCGATCAACCGACGGATGTTCGGCTCGTTCATCGAGCACATGGGCCGCGCCGTCTACGACGGCATCTACGAGCCCGGGCACCCCGCCGCCGACGACGAGGGCTTCCGCACCGACGTCATCGACCTCGTCAAGGAGATGGGGGTCACGGCCGTCCGCTACCCGGGCGGCAACTTCGTCTCCGGCTACCGGTGGCGCGACGGCGTCGGCCCCCGCGAGCAGCGCCCGGTGCGCCTGAGCCTCGCCTGGCGGGCGACGGAGACGAACGAGGTCGGCCTGCACGAGTTCGCGAGCTGGGTCGACAAGGTGGGCGCGGAGCTGATGCTCGCCACCAACCTCGGCACCGCGACCGTCAGCGACACCCTCGACCTCGTCGAGTACGCGAACCACCCCAAGCCCACCGCGCTCACCGACGAGCGCGCGGCGAACGGCCGGCCCGAGCCCTTCGACATCCGCGTCTGGTACCTGGGCAACGAGATGGACGGCCCGTGGCAGCTCGGCCACGCCGCGGCGGAGGACTACGGCTGGAAGGCCGCCCAGGCCGCCCGCGCGCTGCGGCAGCTCGACCCGCGGGTCGAACTCGTGGTGTCCGGCTCCTCGCACCCGACCATGCCCACGTTCCCCGAGTGGGACCGCACGGTCCTCATGCAGACCTACGAGAACGTCGACTACATCTCCTGCCACGGGTACTACCAGGAGTCCGACGGCGACCTCGCCTCGTTCCTCGCGTCCGGCGTCCGGATGGACAAGTACATCGCGGCCGTCCTCGCGACGATCGACCACGTCAAGGCCGCGGTGCGCAGCGAGAAGACGGTCAACATCTCCTTCGACGAGTGGAACGTCTGGTACCTCGGCGACAACCTGCGCCGGTTCGACCGGCAGGGCGACCGGCACTACCGGACCGACGAGATCGACGGCGACGAGTGGCCGCGCGCGCCGCGCCTCGCCGAGGACGTCTACTCCGTGGCGGACGCCGTCGTCGTCGGGAGCCTGCTCATCACCCTGCTCAAGCACGCGGACCGCGTGACGTGCGCGTCCATCTCGATCCTCGTCAACGTGATCGCCCCGATCACGACCGAGCCCGGCGGCCCGGCCTGGCGGCAGACGACGTTCTACCCGTTCGCGCTCACCGCGCAGCACGCGCGGGGCGAGGCGCTCGAGGTGCGGGTCGAGGCGGAGACCTACGACACGGCCGAGCATGGGCCGGTGCCGGTGGTCGACGCGGTCGCGACGCACGACGCCGAGGGTGGGCGGGTCGCGGTGTTCCTGGTGAACCGGTCGCCGTCGGAGGCTGTCACCGTGACGGTCGACCTGGCGCGGCTGGGCGCGAGCGAGGTGCTCGACTGCCAGTCGCTCTGGGACGACGACGTCTACGCGTGCAACACGATGGCCGACCCCGACCGCGTACGGCCGCGCCCGAACATCACCGCCGGGCTAAGCGGCGACGGCCTGCTGACGGTCGAGCTGCCGGCGGTGTCGTGGACGGTCGTCTCGGTGGCGGTGGCCTGAGCTCGGCGTCCTCTGGTGTTCGAGCGCGCGACGACGACGTCCCGCCCGGCGAGCGCTGCCGTCTGAGGCGACTGCTGTCAGGCGCACGGCAGCGCTCGCGTCCGACGGCAGCGCTCGCGTCCGACGGCAGTGCTCGCGTCCGACGGCAGTGGCAGTGCTCGCGTCCGGCGGCAGTGCTCGCGGAGAGGGTGTCGGGCGTCCACGCCGGACCATCCCGTCGCCTGTCCGCCCGCCTGCCCACCGGTGACCGACGCCGCCGGGACGGCGTTCGCCCGCGCACCCCGCCCTGAGCGCGGGGCGTGGCTTCCGCATCCGGCGAGTCGGCGCTCTGGCGGCGGCCTCGTTCCGGAATTGCTTTCCACGGAAACGAATTCGGAGAAGTGCTTGTGGGGGGCGGCGGAGCGAGGGAGCGGCGGGACGAGGCGGCGGTGGACTGCGGAGCGAGGGAGCGGGGGCGGCGGAGCGAGGGAGCGAGGGAGCGAGGGAGCGAGGGAGCGAGGGAGCGGGAGCGGCGGAGCGAGGCGGCGGGACGAGGCGGCGGTGGACGGCGGGAAGCTCGGCCTACGAGCGTCGCGCCCAGTCGCCCGGCACGTAGACGGTCCGTGCCCAGATCTCGCCCGGGCGGACGGTGGGCAGCGGACCGTCGTCGAAGCCCAGGTCACCGGGGTCGACGCGCTGCAGGCTCCGCGTCCGGACGGCGCCGAACCCGCGCTTGCGCAGCGCGGCCGCGGCCGCCATCCGCGACGGCGCGCACACGACCACCTCCACGCCGCACGCGAACTCCGACGCGGCCGCCCGGTTGTCGTGGACGACGCCGGCGTGGAACAGCACCATGCCGCCGAACGATACGGGTCGCCGACTATCGCCGTGCGCCCCCGATCGTGCCCGTGCTCTCATGACCCACGTGACGATCGACCTGCGCACCCCGGCCCCTGCCGAGCTGGACGACGTCGTCGGCGCCCTGCGCGCCTGGCAGCGGGACGACGTCCCGATCCAGCTGCACCCGGGCGACCTGGGATGGCACGGGCGGTTCGGTCCGGACGTGCTGGCCGCCGCGCTGCGCACGTGGAGCGCCGACGGCGAGATCGTGGCCGTCGGGTTCCTGGACGGGCCCGACGTGCTGCGCCTGACGGTTGCCCCCGGCGCGTGGCACGCCGATGACGTCGCGCGGCAGGTGGTCGGGGACCTGTCCGATCCGGCGCGCGGCGTCCTGCCTGCCGGGGCCGTCTCCGTCGAGGCGCCTGACGGTACCCGGGTTCAGGAGCTGCTCGACGACGCCGGCTGGGCCACCGGCGAGGCGTGGACGCCCCTGCGGCACGACCTGCTCGGGCGGGAGGACGCCTTGGGGCGGGAGGACGTCGTCGGGCGGGAGGACGTCGTCGGGCCGGCGCTGGTCCCCGCGTTCACCGCCGTCCACCGGTCGGCCTGGGGCAACCCGCGCTTCACCGACGACGTGTGGCGCACGATGGCGGCCGGGTCGGCGTTCGCGGACGCCCGGTGCCTGCTCGGCTACGACGCCGACGGCGTCCCGGTCGCCGGCGTGACGGTCTGGTCGGCGGGGCCGGGGCGACCGGGGCTCCTGGAGCCGATGGGCGTTCATGCGGACCACCGCGGCCGCGGCCACGGCGCCGCGATCTGCCGGGCCGGGGCCGCGGCTCTCGCCAGGCTCGGCGCGTCCAGCGCGGTCGTCTGTACGCCCAGCGACCTGGTGAGCGCGGTCGCCACCTACCGCGCGGCCGGGTTCGAGGCCCTGCCTCCGCGGTTGGACCGCACCCGCCCCGCGCGATAGCTCAGCCGTGGTGGTGGTCGTGCCGGCCGAGCGTCGTCTCCGGCGTCGCGCCCGGCCGCGTCCACTGGGGCGCCGGTCGGCTCGTCGGGCCGAAGGTGGCCACGCCGTCGACGTCGGTGCGCCAGTACCAGCAGGGGTGGTTCCCCTCCGGCCAGCCCTCGGGGTTGTCCTGCCACGCCTCGCCGCGGCCGTACGGGGTCATGTCGAGCAGCCCGTAGGAGCCCATCCCCGGCTCGACCCCGCGGCCCGTGGTCGCGTAGGTGAGGAACGTGCGGTCGCCGTCGCGCAGGTACACCGCGAAGGTGCCCATCTCCCCGCCGACCGGCTCGTCCAGCCCACGCACCGAGTACCAGGGCTGCGCGTAGCCCATGAACGCGACGAAGGGGACGACCTCCTCCCACGCGCCGGTGGTGACGATCGCGAACGAGACCCCGCGGGCGTTCAGGTAGACCGCGTCCTTCAGCTGCCAGGCGGTCAGCGTGCAGCCCTCGCACTGGCCCTGGTGCGGGGCGCCGTCGTGCCACATGTGCTTGTAGACCAGCAGCTCGTCACGGCCGGCGAAGAGGGTTCGGAACGGCACCGGCCCGTCCGGGCCGACGACCTCGACCGACCCGTCGAACTCCACCATCGGCAGGCGGCGCCGGGCCGCGGCCAGGGCGTCCCCGGCGCGCGTGTGGGCCTTCTCCCGCACCAGGAGCTCGTTCCGGGCAGCCTGCCAGGTGGCCAGGTCGACGACCGGGGGCCGGCCGGGCAGGGCGGTGGTGTCGGTGGGCGTCGTCATGGTGACCTCCGGGGCGCGAGTCGGGCGGGTCCGTGCCGGCGGGCGGCGTCGGGCGCCGCACCTCCTTGCCTGGACAGACTGGCGGGGGGGCCGGATCTCATCGCCCGCCGTCGGCCCGGACGGTGCGCGCGTCAGGCCCGCAGGTCGTCCAGCAGCCCCGGGGTGACGGCGAGGCGGCGGGCCAGCGCGTCGAGCGCGACGTCCAGGGACAGCGAGACGCTGTCGTCCAGGAGCGAGCTGCCGGGCACGAGGCCGGCCTGGCGCCAGCAGGGCGGGCGCTCGCCCGTCGCGCTCGGGTCGGGCATGGCGGCGGCGTCGACGGCGAGGTCGAGGCGCACCGTGTTGCGGCTCGCCGTCCACAGGCGCTCCTCCGACAGGGGCGCGTGCACCTGCCCCTGGCGCCCGAGCTCGGCCGCGGACACCGTGAGCGCCGTGACGCAGTAGAACTCCGGCTTGCCGCCGCGGTCGAACCAGCGCGAGTGGCCGATGACGACCGTCCGGCCGATCGCCGCCCGCGGGATGCGGGTCTCCTCCATGAGCTCGCGCTCCGCGCCCCGTCGCACGGCCTCGACCAGCGGGTCGGTGCCGTCCCGCACCACGTCGCGGGGCTCGAGCGCCCCCGAGCCCGACGGCGCCCACTGCCCGGCCGCCGTCTGCGCGCGGGCCGACTGCAGGGTGACGACGAGCACGTCGTCCGTGGTGACCGCCAGCGTCGAGACGCCGACGCCGTTGTTGAGCTCGCTCACGTTCAGGCTGGTCAGGCGGCCGCGCGCGTCGAAGAGGTACCGGTCCCAGAACCGCACCTCGTCGCCGTCGCGCGAGAGCACCCAGCCCGTGAGCTCGTTGCTGCACAGAGCCGAGTAGAAGTCGCCGGCCCGCATCAGCACCTCCGCCCCCGCGACGACGGAGTCGCGGGTCACGTCGGTGGCCAGCGACACGTTCGGCCCGTTGAACGGCCAGCGGCCCTGCGAGCTGCGGCGCAGCACGTACGGCGCGATGGCGGCGAGCGACGGCGGCAGGGCGTAGGTCGTCTCGCTCCACCGCACCGTGCAGGTGGCCGTCATCAGCTCGAGGTCCAGCGCGGGGTCGAGGGCGACGCGGCCGGCCGGGGTGCCGACGACGACGGGCAGTGCCGGCGCGACGAGCGGGCGCCGGAAGTCGATCGGGCTCTGCCGGCGCCGCATCGTCCACTCCGACCAGCGGCCGAGCAGCGAGAGGGTGTCCCGCACGGCCAGGACCGCGCCGACCAGGACGCCCGAGACGGCGAGTGCCGCCGTCATGCCCGCGCTGAAGTGGAGCAGCGCGGGCAGGAGGCCGACGACGAAGCCGGCGAGCGCCGCGACGTACACCCACTCGGACGTGCCGATGAAGCGCACGAGGTGGGTGATGCTGCGTAGACGCGTGCGCACGTGGCCTCCCGGATCGGTGGGCGACAGCATCCCACCCCCGGGCTCACCGCCAGAGCGCGTACTCGAACACGATCGCCGGCATGCCTCCGCCGATGCCCGGGAACGAGTTGTCCACGTACGCCGCCGGGTTCGGCAGGTTCAGCCAGGCGTTCCCCTCGAACACCCGCATGTTGATGGGCGTCCCGTTGCCGCGGATCCAGTACTCGTAGTGGTGGCCGGCGTCGTACGGTCCCCAGTCCACGAAGCGCCGCTCGATCTGCGTCTGGGTCTGCAGTGGCCGGCCGAGCGGGCCGTCCGCCCAGGTGGCCCACCCGTCGTCGGACACGTAGGTCGCGTCGACCGCGAACGGCCCGCTCTGCCACGTGCCCTGCACCTGGATCCAGTACACGTACCCCGGCTTCGACACGTACGGCGCGGTGTTGCCCGAGGCGAGGCTCAGCAGGTCCGTGCCGGCCGGGTCGTCGACGACGTACCAGGCGTTGCTGACCGGGTAGTCCTGCCCGCGGCACACCGTCGCGATGAACCGCCCGAGCGAGACGTGCAGCTGGGCCGCGAACGTCGGGCCGGTCTCCTGGAAGTCGGCGAGCGCGCCGTCGACGCAGTGCGGCCGGACGACGTACGCCTGCACCCAGCGCACGCAGGCGCCCTGGTTGTGGAAGTCGAGCGCCGGGAAGGCGGCCCAGCCGCCGTGGCGGCACTCGGCGGCGGCGACTGGGAAGCTCGGGGGCGGCGGCGCCGCGGGTGCGGGCGCCGCGCTCGCGGGCCCGGCCAACGCCCCCAGCAGGCCGAGCAGGCCGACCATCAGCCCGACGACGGCGAGCAGGGGAGTGGTGCGCTTGATAGATGTGGATCGCTGACCTGGGCCCCGTTGCCCTGGTGCCGGGGCCTCATGCTCACGCGTGAGTCTCATGACGTACCCCTTTCGGTGATCACCACGCTACGCGCGGGACCACCCGGGGTCACCGGTCGGCTCGCACCGGTCAGGCGGGCATCCCGACCGCCGGCTGCCCCACGGGCCGGGCGCCCAGCACGCCCTGGTCCGCCACGTCGACGCCGACCTCGTGCAGTCGCACGCTGCCGTCGGGCGCGACCACCGCGCGCGAGACGGACGCGTTCGGCAGCGGCACCAGCACGCCGTCCCCGACGAGCGCCAGCCACACCCCGAGCGCGAGCCCGTGCCCGACGACGAGCACCTCGCCGCCCGCCGGGTGCGCGGCGACGACCCGCTCCATCGCGACACGGAGCCGCCCGACGAAGGTCGCCGCGTCCTCGCCGCCCGGGAGCCCCGGGTGCCGGCCGGTGATGATCTCGCCGACGAGCTCCGGCCAGGCGATGACCTGGTCGAGCACCGACTCGTGCCGGCGCTCGTAGTCGCCGAAGTGGTACTCCCGCAGCCCGGGGTCCGTGCGCAGGCGCACGCCGTCGTGGTGCCGCAGGATCTCGGCCGCCGTCGCGACGGCCCGGCCCGACGGCGAGGAGTACGCGGCCACGAACGGCCGGTGCGCCAGGTGCCGGGCGGTGGTGCGGACGCCGTCGCGGCCGCCGCGGGTCAGGGGGGAGTCGGACCAGCCCTGCAGGAGGCGGCGCTGGTTGAGGTAGGTGCGCCCGTGGCGCACGAGCGTGAGGGTGAGCGTCCCGGTCCTGGGCGGTGCGACCGCCGCGTCCGTCGTCATGGCCGCGACGGTAGGCGGCCCGTCCGTACCGGCGACGACGCGGGCGTGACGGCCGGGTGAAGGTCGCGAACACGGTCGGTGCGGGCCCTGTGGAGACGCTGAGGACCGGCCCGGCCGGGGAACATCCCATGTGCGCCGCCCGTTGGAATGGGCACTATGGCGATGCTGCGGAAGTACGAGGAGTTCGAGGACGAGACCGGGCGCGTCGTGCGCTACCGGCGCGGCGAGGCGGGCGGTCTCGTGGCCGGTGACGCTGAGGTGGCGGACGACGCACGGATCGGCGACCAGGCGTGGATCGACCCGGGCGCGCGCGTCGGCGCGGGCGCCTTCGTCGGCTCGCACGGCTGGGTCGAGCGGGGCGCCGTCGTCGAGCCGCGCGCCCAGCTCGGGCGCGGTGTGCACGTGGGCCGCGACGCCGTCGTCGGCGCGGGCGCCCGCATCGGTGCGCGCGCGGAGATCGGCGCGGGGGCGCACGTCGGCCCCGGCGCCGTCGTGGCCGAGGACGCCGTCGTGCCCGAGGGCGCGGTCGTCTCCCGTCGGCACGCGATGGCGGCGTAGCACCCGCCTGCCGTCCTCTCCCAGGGAGCCCTCTCCGGTTGCCACGTTGTAGAGCGTGGTAAATCGTTATCGACGTCCGGGTCGCCCTCCCTTCACCCCGGCCGGGTCGGATGGTCGGCGTGGGGCGCCCGGGCCTCGACTGGAGAGGAACGACGATGTCCCATCCATCAACCCTGCGGCGGGTCGCTGCTGTCGCCGCGTCGGCGCTCGCGGCCATCGCGCTGTCGGTGCCGGCGGCCCAGGCGGCACGTCCAGAGCCCACGCTGCGCAGCGAGGCCCCCCGCGACCTCGAGGTCGGCACCGCCGTCTGGGGCCAGCGCGACCTGGTCGGCTACGACAAGAAGCACCCCACGCAGTTCCAGCAGATCCTGGCCTCGGAGTTCAGCTCGATCACGCCCGAGAACGACATGAAGTGGGCCGAGGTTCACCCCGAGCCCGGCGTCTACGACTTCTCCGGCGCCGACGCCGTCGTCGCGTTCGCGCAGGCCAACGGCATGGAGGTGCGCGGGCACACCCTGCTCTGGCACAGCCAGAACCCGCAGTGGGTGACCGACGCCAGCGCGTCCTGGACCTGCGACGAGGCCCGCGCGGTCCTCAAGGACCACATCACGACCGTCGTCGGCCGCTACGCCGGCGAGATCTACCAGTGGGACGTCGCCAACGAGATCTTCCAGGACGAGTGGGACAACGGCGGCGTGCGCCTGCGCACCGAGGCCAACCCGTTCCTCAAGGCCTGCGCGGACGACCCGGTCGCCCTCATCGGCGACGCGTTCCGCTGGGCGCACGCGGCCGACCCGCAGGCGGTCCTCTTCCTCAACGACTACAACGCCGAGGGCATCAACACCAAGACGGACGCGTACTACGCGCTCGCCAAGGAGCTCCTGGCCGACGGCGTCCCGCTGGGCGGCTTCGGCGCGCAGGGTCACCTGAGCCTGCAGTACGGCTTCGACGACACGATCCAGGCCAACTTCGAGCGCTTCGCCGCGCTCGGCCTGCAGGTGGCGGTCACGGAGGCGGACGTCCGCATGCCGCTCGGCGACGACGGCCAGCCCACCGCCGACCAGATCACGCTCCAGGCGCAGCGGTACGACGCCATGCTGCAGGCCTGCCTCAACGTCCCGTCCTGCACGAGCTTCACGGTCTGGGGCTTCGACGACGCGCGCTCCTGGGTGCCGGGCGTGTTCCCCGAGGGCTACGCGACGATCATGACCGGCGACTACGAGAAGAAGCCGGCCTACTACGCGCTGCTCGACACCCTCACCGACGCGACCCCGGGCAAGTCCCCGCGGACCGCGCCGGGCCTGAACCGGTAACGACCCCCCGAGCCGCAGCCGATGGCGCGTGGGCCCTCCCGGGTCTGCGCGCCATCGGTGCGTCCGGGCGCCGTGGGCGTCTGCGCCGGCGAGCCTTGACGCCCCCGTCGGCCGTCCCTACGGTGTCGCCCAATCCCCCGAAAGTTGCTTCTGTCTCGCTCGCTCGGAAGTACATCGATGTAGATGCACGGCGAACCGGAGAGGAACTGATGATCATGGGGCGTAGCTCACGACGACGTGACGGCGCGCTGGTGACGGAGGGACGCGGCGACCGGAGGCGGGCGGCGCGATGGGTGGCGGCGGGTGTGACGGCCGTGTTCGCGGCCGCCGGGTTCGCCGCTCCGGCGCAGGCGCACGGCCCGGGCCACGGCCCCGGACCGGGGCACTGCCAGGACGGCACGTACCGGGTCGACATCCACCCCGCCCGGGGCGGTGTCGTCACCGGGCAGGGCTGCTACGCCCCGGGCGACACGGTGACGCTGACCGCGACGCCGGCGCCGCACCAGGTGTGGGGCGGCTGGACGTCCGACGAGCTCGGCTGGATCGGCGCACGCGTCGCCACGTTCACGATGCCGGCCGGCGCCGTCGACCTCGAGACCTCGTTCCGGCCGCAGATGGCCCCGCTCAAGGACGCCTACCGCGACTACTTCGACGTCGGCAACATCTGGTCGAGCCCGGCGACCTACGCCGACGGCTCGCCCAGCTCGGCGACCGTCGCGCGGCACTACAGCATCATGACCGCCGAGAACACGATGAAGCCGGACCAGCTGCTGCCGAACGACAACATCGACCCGGTGACCGGCGCGTTCACCTTCACGTGGGACACCGCCGACGCGTTCGTCGACCAGACGCTCGCGCGGGGCATGAAGGTGCACGGCCACGTGCTCGTGTGGCACGGCCAGTCGCCGGCGCGCATCAACAGCGGCGACACGGGCGGCACGCGCGCCCAGGCCAAGGCCAACATGGAGCGCTACATCCGCGAGGTGCTGACGCACTTCTCCGGTCGCGTGGAGTCCTGGGACGTCGTCAACGAGGCGTTCGTCGACGGCCTCGCCGAGTTCGACCCGGCGACGCAGGACTGGCGTGACTACCTGCGCGGCGGCCCGAACGGCGGCTTCTCGCTCTGGTACCGCGCGTACGCCAACGGCGCTGACGCCAGCAAGGGCGAGACGCCGTCGGACTTCCTGTACGACGCGTTCGTGTTCGCGCGCCAGTACGGCCCGGAGACCCGGCTCGAGTACAACGACTTCAACGTCTTCCAGTCGGAGGGCAAGGCCGAGGCGATCATCGCGATGGCCAAGGACCTCAACGCCCGGTACGCCGCCGAGCACCCCGAAGACCCCCGGCCGCTGGTCGAGTCCATCGGCATGCAGTCGCACAACTACATCAACCAGACGCCCGCCTTCGCGTGCTCGGACAAGACGCGCCTGCCGGACCTGGTCAACGACGCCGCGGCCGAGTGGCAGCCGGGCGCCTGCTCCGACGACGCCTCGGTGGAGCGGTCGCTCCAGCTCATCACCGACGCCGGCTTCACGGCCAGCATCAGCGAGCTCGACCTGCAGGTGTGGGAGGCGTGGAACGGCCAGCCCGAGGGCGACGACCGCAGCCTCTACCGCGACCTCACCGACCCCTCGGTCAAGGACCGGATCTCGCGGGACGGGTTCACCTACTGGGTCGGCAAGATCACCAACCGCGCCGAGCTGGAGAAGATCCAGGCGCAGCGGTTCGCCGAGTACTTCGCCGTCTACAAGAAGTACTCGACGGACATCAACCGGGTGACCTTCTGGGGGCTCACCGACCAGCTCAGCTGGCGGTCCACCCACAACCCGCTGATCTTCAACAGCGACTTCTCGGAGAAGCTCGGCGCGGCGGCGGTCGCCAACCCGGAGCGCTGGCTCGGCGTGCGCGGGCCGATCACGGACACCTCCGCCCTGGAGGCGACGGTGGCCCAGGCGACCGGCCTGGACCTGCGCCAGTACACGGTCCGTAGCGCCGCGGCGGTGCGGGCGACGCTGCACCAGGCGACCGCGGTCCTGCAGCGCGGCGCTCCGCAGGCCCGCGTGAACGCGGTGACCGACGCGCTGGCCGCCGCGATCGCGGCGCTCCAGCCGCGGCCGCAGTGGCCGCCGCGCCCGTAGGCGGGGCCTGCTCGTCACCGAGGCCCCGTGGGGCGGAGCCGTCGGCTCCGCCCCACGGGGCGTCGCTCCATGATTTTTCCCCGAACTGGTAGCGCTCACAGCCGGCGCAAAAGACAATCTCAGCATCGTCGGCGGGCGCCAGCCCGCCACGGGGCGGCGCGGCCCGACCCCAGGGGGCGTTCACCACGGAACGGGGATGGCTGTCATGGCACGACGGACGACGCACCACGCACGCACCACGGTTCGAGCGGTGACCGCGGCCCTGCTCGCGACGGCCGCGACGGCGGTCGCCCTCCCCGCGCAGGCGCACGGGCGGGCTCAGGCGCCGGCGTGCGGGATCACCGTCACGGCGGACTACACGCTGCCGGCCAACCTCCGGTGCTCCGGCACCGCGATCACCGTCGTCCCGAGCAACCCCGCGCAGACCATCACGCTCGACCTGGGCGGCCACGCCGTCGTTGGCGACGGCACCGGGGTGGGCGTGGACGTGCGCGTCGACGAGACCGTGGGGGGCTCCGTCGTCGTGCGCAACGGGCAGATCCGGGGCTTCGACGCCGCGGTGGCCGGGAGCAACGTGGCGGCCGTGACGCTCGCCGACCTCACCGTGCGGAACAACCGCGTGTGGTTCGCCCAGGGCGTCCTGGAGATGCTCGCCTTCCGGCTCACGGTCGACCACGCGCGGGTCGTCGACTCCGGGACCGCCGGCGGGCCCATCGAGTCGTACCTGACCGTGCGCAGCTCCCAGTTCGTCCGCTCGTCGGTCGAGCAGCCCAGCGAGAGCTACGCGACCGTCCAGGACTCGGTGTTCGTCGGCGGCGGGGTCACCACCGGGTACGCCGCCAACGTGGTCGCCGAGCGCAACACCTTCCGCAACTGCGACATCGGCGTCCACGCCTACGACAGCTGGCCGTCGAGCCCGACGACCGTCCAGGGCAACCACTTCGTCGGCTGCCGGATCGGCGCGCTGATCGAGGTCTCCACCGCCGGGGTCGGCCCGAACGCGGTGACCGTGACCGGCAACGAGTTCCGTCGCAACGCCGAGGCCGGCCTGACCTTCCGGGTGTGGGACCCGATCGGCCAGATCGACATCACCGGCAACGTCGCGATCGACAACGGCGGCGCCGGCATCACCGGTACCGGCGCGGGCATCACCACGGTCGCGCACAACACAGCCGTGCGGAACCACGGGCGCGGCATCGACGTGGCCGACGCCGTCGACGGCGGGGGCAACGTGGCCCGCGGCAACACGACGTCGCCGCAGTGCGTCGGCGTCGTGTGCGCGGCCCGGCCCTGACCTCCGGTCGCTAGCGCCAGAGCTCCGCGAGCCGCGGCGCCAGGCCCCGGCCCTGCGCGTAGCCGGCGGCGGCCGCCGCCGGGCGTAGCGACAGGTCCATCGCGTTGGTGCCGAAGAGGCGCTCGGCGTCGGGCTCGGGGCCGACGACCTCGACCCGGCTGCCGCGCGCCTGCAGGTCCTCGACCTGCGCCGCCAGGCCCGTGCGCCACGCCGGTGGGTGCAGGGTGCGCCCGCCGAAGGGCGAGAGCACCAGGACGCGCGCCGTCCCCGCGGCCAGGTCCGCGTTCTCGGCGCTCCGGCGGAAGCCGCCGTCGAGGTAGCGGGCGTCGCTGATCCGGTAGGGGAGCCCGCTCGCGCAGCTCGCGGCGACGGCGTCGGCCAGGCCGACACCGCTGGAGCGGTCGAAGACCACCGGCTCGCCGGTCCGCGCGTCGACGGCCGTGAGGAGGACGTCGCGGTCGGGCCAGTCCTGCCGGGGCAGCCGGGCGGCCACCGTCGCGCGCCACTGGGCCGACCACGCGCCGTCGGACGCCGCGTCGAGCTCGAGCGCGGCGGCGCCCAGGCGG
>JAEWYD010000129.1 GCA_023462275.1 Actinomycetes bacterium | reverse complement strand
GGCCTGCGCCGGCCGGGCCGGCGCTCGCGCAGCGGATGGCGGGCCTGGCCGTGCTCGTGGCCCAGCCGGTGCCGCCCCGCGTCTCCGGGCTGGTGGTCGCCGCCGTCGTGCACGCCGAGCTGCTCGCGATGCGTCCGTTCCCGTCGGCGAACGGCGTCGTCGCGCGTGCGGTGCTGCGGTGGCAGCTGGCGACGCTCGGCGTGGACCGCGCGGCGGTCGTCGTGCCCGAGATGGTGTGGGCCGAGGCGCCGGAGCGGTACCTCTCGGCGGCGGCCGGGTACGCCACCGGCGACTGGGCGCGGGTCGTCGCCTGGGTGCGGCTGGTGGCCTCCGGGGTGCGCCGCGGCGCCGACCTGGCGCTCGACCTGGCGGAGGCTGTCGGGCGGCCCTGACCTGGGCTTTTGACACGGCACAGAACGTGATTTGACCTGGGTCGGAAGTCCAGCCTCCGGGGATTTTCCTCGCCTTACCGTGAAGGCGTTGCCGTCGTAGGCACGCCCCCTCTGCGCAGAGGGGTGGCGAAGGTTCTCGGGCCGCCATGAGCGCGCACGGGACCACGGGACACGGAGGTCTAGTTGCGCGAGCTGAACGAAAGCGACCGCATCACCGTCACGGTGAACAACCGCGAGATCGAGGCGTACGGCGGCCTGACGATCCTGCAGTCGCTCGTCATGGAGGGCATCGAGGTCCCGTCCCTCTGCCACGACATCCGCCTCGAGCGGTCGAACGGCAACTGCGGACTCTGCGTCGTGGAGGTCGGCACCGACCAGCCCCGCGACGTCAAGGCGTGCGTCACGCCCATCCAGGCGGGCATGACGATCACCACGCACTCGCAGCGCCTCGAGGACTACCGCAAGGTCCGCCTCGAGCAGATGCTGTGCGACCACAACGCCGACTGCGTCGCGCCCTGCGTGCAGACGTGCCCGGCGAACATCGACATCCAGACGTACCTCAGCCACGTCGCTGACGGGAACTACGAGGCCGCGGTCCGCGTCATCAAGAACCGCAACCCGTTCCCATCGGTCTGCGGCCGCGTGTGCCCGCACCCCTGTGAGGCGGCCTGTCGTCGCAACCTCGTCGACGAGCCCGTCGCCATCAACTACGTCAAGCGCTTCGCGTCCGACTGGGACCGCGCGCAGGACGAGCCCTGGAAGCCGCGCGTCGCGGAGCCCACGGGCAAGCGGATCGCCGTCGTCGGCGCCGGCCCCTCGGGTCTGGCGACCGCCTACTACAGCGCCATCGCCGGCCACTCCGTCACCGTGTTCGAGAAGCAGGACCACGCGGGCGGCATGCTGCGGTACGGCATCCCCGAGTACCGCCTGCCCAAGGCCACGCTCGACGAGGAGATCGGCCTCATGCAGGCCATCGGCGTCGAGATCGTGACCGGCAAGGCGCTCGGCACGCACCTCAGCCTGGAGGACCTGCGTCGCGACTTCGACGCCGTCTACCTGGCCATCGGCTCGTGGCGCGCCAGCCCCATGCGGATCGACGGCGAGCACCTGGAGGGCGTCGAGCTCGGCATCGACTACCTGCGCCACGTCACCAAGGGCGTCGAGCTCGACCTGGGCGAGACCGTCGTCGTCATCGGTGGCGGCAACACGGCCATCGACTGCGCGCGCACCGCGCTGCGCAAGGGCGCCAAGAACGTCAAGCTCGTCTACCGCCGCACCCGCGACGAGATGCCGGCCGAGCCGTTCGAGGTCGAGGAGGCGCTGCACGAGGGGATCGAGATGGTCTTCCTCACCGCGCCGACGAGCGTCACCGTCGGCGCCGACGGCCGCAAGGAGCTGCACTGCGTCCGCATGGAGCTCGGCGAGCCCGACCGCTCCGGTCGCCGCCGCCCCGTCATGGTCGAGGGCAGCGACTTCGTCATCGCGGCGGACTACATCATCGGCGCCATCGGCCAGACGACGGACACCGGGTTCCTCTACAACGACCTCCCGGTGCGCCTGAACAAGTGGGGCGACATCGACGTCGACGGCCACACCATGCAGTCCTCCGAGAGCAAGATCTTCGCGGGCGGCGACTGCGTGACCGGCCCGGCCACCGTCATCCAGGCCGTCGCGGCCGGCCGGCGTGCCGCGCTCGCGATCGACGAGTTCGTGACGCGTGGGTACGTGCGGCCGACGGACGAGGACTACGCCTGCAGCCGCGGCTCGCTGGAGGACCTCCCGCAGGCCGAGTTCGCCGACTTCCCGAAGCTGGCGCGCGAGCGCATGAACGCGCTCGCCGTCGACGACCGCATCCACAGCTTCGTCGAGGTCGAGAAGGGCCTCACGGAGGAGCAGGCCCGGGCCGAGGCGGCCCGCTGCCTCAAGTGCGGCTGCTCGAAGCAGAACAACTGCGCCCTGCGGAACGAGGCGACCGGGCACGGCGTGCAGTTCGCGACGCCGCTGCACATCCGGCCCTACACCCCGATCGTCGAGGACCACCCGTTCATCGTCCGCGACAACAACAAGTGCATCTCCTGCGGGCGCTGCGTCGCGGCGTGCGCGGAGATCGAGGGCGTCGGCGTCCTGGCGTACCAGTTCCACGAGGGCCGCCTGACGGTCGGGACCCACAACGGCGAGCCGCTGTCGATGACCGACTGCGTGTCCTGCGGCCAGTGCGTGCGGGCCTGCCCGTGCGGCGCGCTCGACTACAAGCGCGAGCGCGGCGACGTGTTCACCGCCATCAACGACCCGAGCAAGCTCGTCGTCGGCTTCGTGGCCCCGGCCGTCCGGACCGTCATCGCCGACGAGTACAACCTGTCGGTCGAGGAGGCGTCGTCGTTCATCGCCGGCCTCATGCGCAAGGTCGGGTTCGACAAGGTGTTCGACTTCTCGTTCGCCGCCGACCTGACGATCATGGAGGAGACCACCGAGTTCCTCGGTCGGGTCGGGACCGGCGGCGTCATGCCGCAGTTCACCTCCTGCTGCCCCGGTTGGGTGAACCTCGTCGAGCGCCGGTACCCGGAGCTCATCCCGCACCTGTCGAGCTGCAAGTCCCCGCAGCAGATGATGGGCACGACGGTGAAGAACCACTTCGCCAGCAAGGCCGGCGTGAGCCTCGACGACCTGTACGTCGTGTCGATCGTCCCCTGCATGGCCAAGAAGTACGAGGCCGCGCGGCCCGAGTTCGCCCCGAACGACCTGCGCGACGTCGACGCGGTCCTCACCACGACCGAGTTCCTCGAGATGGTGCAGATGCTGCGCCTCGAGCCGGGCGACATCGAGCCGGCCGAGTTCGACGAGCCGTACCGCCGGGTCACCGGCGCGGGCGTGCTCTTCGGCGCCTCCGGCGGCGTGGCCGAGGCCGCGCTCCGCATGGCCGTCGAGAAGCTGACCGGCGAGCCGGTCGTCGACCTCGACTTCGAGGAGGTCCGCGGCTTCGAGGGCATCAAGGAGGCCACCTACGTCGCGGGCGAGACGACGGTGCGCGTCGCCGTCATCTCCGGCCTGAACAACGTCGCCCCGCTCGCCAAGCGCCTCGCGGCCGGCGAGGACCTGGGCTACGACCTCATCGAGGTCATGGCCTGCCCGGGTGGCTGCATCAACGGCGCCGGTCACCCGGTGCCGGAGAAGGTCGGCGAGATGGCCGCCCGTCAGGGCCTGCTGGTCGACATCGACAAGGTCTCCAAGTACCGCAAGTCGCAGGAGAACCCGGACATCCTCCGGCTCTACGACGAGTACTACGGCGAGCCCAACTCCGAGCGGGCGCACCACCTGCTCCACACGTCGTACGCGCCGTTCCGCGACTGATCGCGAGGACGAGCACGGCGTGACGCGAGTCGCGTGACGAGGGCCCCGGCGCACAGCGCGCCGGGGCCCTCGTCGTGAGCCGTGTGGCGGGCCTTCGGCGCGGTGCTTCGTCGCCCGAGCGCTGCTGCCTGGCGCGAGCGCTGCCGTCCGGCGCGGTGCTTCGTCGGCCGAGCGCTGCTGCCTGGTGTGAGCGCTGCCGTTCAGCGCGGTGCTTCGTCGCCCGAGCGCTGCTGCTTGGCGTGAGCGCTGCCGCCAACCATCCAGCGCTGCTGCTTCGGTGGCAGCGCTGCCGTCGCCCGGCAGCGCTCGGCGACCGAAGCAGCGGTCGCGCGCCGCCGTCGGACGCCCTACACGAACGACGGCGTCCCTGATGGGACGCCGTCGTCGACAGCACTGGAATCGAGGTATCAGGCGCTGCTCGAATCGTGCCGCTACGGGCTAGCCCGGTCGGCAGGTCCTCTCGCGGACTGGTCGCGCGTGGGTTCTCGAATCCATCGATGTGCTGTTGTGCTTCCTTTCTACGCCAGCGCCGCGGGAAGCGGAAGCGATCCGGCCAGGTTCACCCTGATGGGCCCCTGACCTGCGCAAACGGGCGAAAGATCGTCCGAGGCCCAGGACGACCCGTCTCGGCAGGCGATCCTGGGACGACTCAGCGGCTGGCCCGGCGCAGGCGGCGTCGGCGCCGGACGAGGAGCACCAGGGCTGCCGCGCCCACCGCGACGAGCACCGCGACGGGGACGGTGCGCTGCGGGGGCGGGAAGGACGGCCGCAGGGCCACCGGACGCACGAACGTCAACGGCTCCCAGCCGCGCTCGACGGCGAGCTTGCGCAAGCCGCGGTCGGGGTTGACGACGAAGGCGTGACCCACCAGGTCGAGCATGGGGGCGTCGGTCTCGGAGTCGGAGTAGGCGTAGCTTGCGGCGAGGTCGTACTCCCGCGTGCGCGCCAGCTCCTCGACGGCGTCCGCCTTCGCCTGGCCGAAGTTGTAGTGCGCGACGGCGCCGGTGTACCGCCCGTCGACGATCTCCATGCGCGTCGCGATCACGTGGTCCGCGCCGAGCATGCGCGCGATGGGCTCCACCACCTCGGCCCCCGACGCGGAGACGATCACGACGTCGCGGCCGGCCGCCCGGTGCTCGCCGATGAGCGACAGCGCCTCCGCGTAGACGGTCGGCTCGATGTGCTGGTGCAGCGTCTCGGTGACGATCTGCGAGACCTGCGCGACGTCCCAGCCCTTGACCATCGAGGAGAGGAACAGCCGGAGCCGCTCGGTCTGGTCGGCGTCGGCGCGCCCGAGCAGGAAGAGGAACTGGGCGTACGCGGCGCGCAGGACGTCGCGGCGGGTGATGAGGCCGCCGGCGAAGAAGGGCTTGGAGAAGGCGGTGACGGACGACGTCGCGATGATCGTCTTGTCCAGGTCGAAGAACGCGGCCGCGCGCGCCACAGGACCCTCCCTCCCCAGTCGTCGCGTCGAGCGTAGCGGGCGGCGCTGACG
>JAEWYD010000128.1 GCA_023462275.1 Actinomycetes bacterium | reverse complement strand
GGCCACGGTCCGGCGCGGCCGCCAGCGCCGCCGCGCCGGCGGGGGCGACGAGGGGCAGGAGCAGGAGGGTCGGGGTCATCAGTCGCGCAGCTCGCTCAGCTCGTCGAGGTCGGAGGTTCCGAAGGCCAGGCGCATCCGGGCGGCCACCACCTGGAGCACGAGGACCACCAGCAGCACGTCGAGGGAGACGCCGAGCTCGACCACGAGGGGCACGCCCGACGTCGCGAGGAACGTCGTCGTCGCGATGCCGTTGTCGAGCAGGAGGAAGCCGACGACCTGCGAGAGGGCGTGGCGCCGCGTCACGAGGACGAAGAAGCCCAGGAGCACCACCGCCACGCCGACGGGCAGCGCCCGTGTCGCCGCCGACGGCGCCAGCGCGACCAGCGGCTGGCTCAGGACGTACGCCAGCAGCGTGAGCAGCGCCGCCGCGAGCAGCGAGGCCGTCACGTTGACGAGCGGCGCCGTCTCGCGCGCCGAGCCGGAGGCGGCGAGCACGCGGCGCAGCACGAGCGGCAGCACCCCGGCCTTCAGCACACCGGCGACGACGGCGGCCAGGTAGAGCTCCGCGCTCCCCTCGCGGGCCCCGAGCAGGAGGGCCAGGCCCGCGATCAGCGCGCCCTGCACGACGAGCAGGCCGACGATCGCCCGCAGGTCCCGCCGCCACAGCATGAGCACCGCGGTCAGGAGGATCCCGCCGCACAGCACGTCGAGCCCCTGCGCGGACGCGTCGGTCGCGCCGGTGCCAGCGGTGCCGACGCCGGCGGCAGTGGCGGCCCCGAGGGCGTGGAGGGTGGCGAGGGTGGTGGTCATGGCGGCGCTCACGCGAGGAAGAAGGACGCGACGACGGCGAGGAGGGCGAGCAGTAGGGAGCCGGCCAGCAGCTCCGGCACGCGGAAGAGGCGCAGCTTGGCCACGAAGACCTCCCCGACGCCGAGCACGACGCCGAGCAGGGCGACCTTCGCGGCGATCACGACGACGGCCAGCAGCAGCCCGAGGGGCGCCAGGCCGGTCGCCACGCCCCAGGGCACGAAGAGCGTGGCGCCGAGCCCGAGGAGGAGCGCGAGCCGCAGCTGCGCGGCCAGCTCCACCATGGCGAGGTCGGGGCCGGTGTACTCCAGGACCATCGCCTCGTGGATCATCGTGAGCTCCAGGTGCGTGGACGGGTTGTCCACGGGCAGCCGCCCCGCCTCCGCGATGATCACGACGGCGAACGCGACGGCCGCGAGCAGGCTCGCCGGCGACAGCACCTGGGCGGGCGCCGCGAGGGTGCCCCCGACGATGTCGGTCAGCCGGGAGGAGCCGACGCGGACCGAGAGCGCGAAGATGGCGAGCAGGATCGTCGGCTCGGCCAGCGCCAGCACCGTCATCTCGCGGCTGGCGCCCATGCCGCCGAAGGCGGTGCCGGTGTCGAGCCCCGCGAGCGCCAGCGCCACGGTCCCGAGCATGAGCAGCGCGACGACGGCGAACAGGTCGTCGACGCCGTCGGCCAGGCCGCGCGTGGTGACGAACGGCACGACCGCCGCCACGACGACCGACGTCGCCACGAGCACGACCGGCGCCGCCGCGAAGAACGCCGTCGAGCCCTCGGGGCGTAGCGCCTCCTTGTGCCAGAGCTTGCGCAGGTCGCGGGCGGGCTGGCCGATGCCGGCGCCCGCGCGCCCCTCGGCCCGGGCCCGGACCTGGCGGACCAGGCCGGTGAGGTACGGGGCGCCCAGGACGAGGAGCACCGCCTGGGCGAGGGCGACGCCGACGGCGCCGAGAGCGCTCATGCCGTCACCGCCACCGCGACCAGGGCGGCGAGCAGCCCGACGAAGCCGTAGGCCAGGTAGCGGTGCACGCTGCCGCCGCCGAGCCGTCGCGCCGCCCGACCCCACGCCTCCACGGCCGCCACGAGCGGCGGGTACAGGCGCGCCTCGAGCCGGTCCGGCACCTGCTGCCGGAAGCTCACGGACTCCAGCAGGTAGCGCGACTCGGCCACGGGCGTGACGTCGAGGTCCTGCTCGGGCTGCAGGACGTCGTCGAACACGCGGATCAGCGGCTCGGCGAACGAGGTGGCCGTGTACTCCTGCCGCGGGTCGCGCTCGACGCCGCCGCACCCCCACACGGGAACGGTGCGGTGCAGGGCGGTGGTCGTGCGGCGGACCACGACGACGGCGGCCGCGGCCGCCGCGAGTACGCCGACGGTCACCAGCAGGGGTGACATGGACCCGGCGATGCCGGAGAGCCGCAGGGTGACGGCCGAGTCGGCGAGCGGGGCGGCGTCGCTCCCGGGCAGCGCGCCGACGACGCGGCCGAGCGCGCCGGCCAGGAGCGCCGGGGCGAGCCCGAGCACGACGCATGCGGCGGCGGCGATGCCCATTCCGGCCCGCATGGCCGGGGGGCCGTCGTCGGCGCGGGCGGCCGCCGCCGAGCGGGGCAGGGCGAGGAAGCCGATGCCGAACGCCTTGACGAAGGTCACGACGCCGAGCCCGGCCGTGAGCGCGACGACGCCGACGGCCACCGGCATGGTCACGGCGACGACGGGCGCGGCCCCCGCCCCGGACGGGATCGAGTGGATGAGGCCCTGGAGCAGCATCCACTCCGAGACGAAGCCCGCGCCGCCGGGCAGGGCCGCCGCGCCGAGGACGCCGACCGCCATGAGCCCCGTGGTCGCGGGCATGCGCGGGGCGAGGCCGCCGAGGGCGTCGAGGTCACGCAGGCCGGTCGACCGCAGGACGGCGCCGGCGCCGAGGAACAGGACGGTCTTGAAGGCCGCGTGGGTGAGGGCGTGCAGCACGGCGGCGGCCACGAGCACGCCCGCCAGGGGCCGGTTGCCCTCCGCGGACGCCACGAGCGCACCCCCGACGCCGAGCAGCATGAGCCCGACGTTCTCGCTGGTCGAGTAGGCGAGCAGGCGCTTGAGGTCGGTCGCGACGCCCGCCTGGAGCACGCCGTGCAGCGCGGACGCCGCGCCGAGCGCCATGACGACGAGCCCCCACCACAGCGGGCCGCCGCCGAGCACGTCGAGGACGACGCGCAGGAGGCCGTACAGCCCGAGCGTCACCATCGCGGCGGACATGAGCGCCGACACGTGGCTGGGCGCCTCCGGGTGCGCGCGCGGCAGCCAGACGTGCAGGGGCACGAGGCCCGCCTTGGACCCGAAGCCGGCGAGGGCGAGCAGGAACACCGCGGCGCGGCCGGCGGGCGCCAGGTCGGCGGACCGCAGCGCGTCGAACGACTCCCCGCCGCCGGCGGCGGCCAGGAGCGCGAACGCGGTCATGATCGCCACGAGGCCCGCGTGCGTCATCGCGGCGTACCAGAGCCCGGCCTGGCGGACGGTCGGCCGCAGGCGGTGCTCGGTCAGGACGAGCACCAGCGAGGTCAGCGCCATCGCCTCCCACAGGACGAGGAAGGTGGTGACGCTGGCGGCGGCGGGCACGCCCAGCATCGCGGCGACGAAGAGGGGCAGCGTGGCCTGGGCGGTGCGGGAGGAGGCCGGGTGGTCACCGTGGTCGGCACCAGCGTGCGCGTGCGGCGCCGTGTACCCGATGGCGTAGACGCCGGCCGCGACGGCGACCGCGCCCACGAGCAGCAGGAAGATCCCGCCGAGCGGGTCGAGCGCGAGCCGCGCCTCACCCAGGGGCAGCAGCCCGGGGGCCGTGCGCGCCCAGGACGGCCCCACCAGGCCGCCGATGCCGGCGAGCACGCCGCCGAGGCCCACCGCCGTCGTCGTGCCACCTGCTACGGCCGCGCGCACCCGCACGGGCGCGACCAGGACGGCCGCGGCGCCCACGAGTGCTCCCCCGGCGACGAGCGCCAGGCCGAGGTCCACGATCGTCATCGGCCGGTCAGCCCCCGCAGGGCCGCCACGATCTCCTCCGGCCGGGGCGGGCAGCCGGCCACCTCCACGTCGACGGGCACGACGTCCGCCACGGAGCCGACGACGCCGTACGCGCCCGCGAACGCCCCGCACCCGCGCGCGCAGTCACCGAGCGCGACGACGCGCTTCGGGCCGGGCACGGCCTCGTAGGTCACGCGCAGGGGGTCGGCCATGTTGCGGCTGACGGGGCCGGTGACGAGCAGCACGTCGGCGTGCCGGGGCGAGGCCACGAGGCGCGCACCGTAGCGCTCGGCGTCGTGCACCGGGCCGAACGCGGCGCCGATCTCGACCTCGCAGCCGTTGCAGGAGCCGGCGTCGACGTGCCGGATCTGCACGGAACCGGCCCACGGCAGCGGCGCGGGGCCCTCGTCGCCGACCCGCTCGCCTGCAGCCACCTCGCCGGCGGCGGCCTCGGTCGCGGCCGGCGCCGGGGCGGCGATCCGCCCGACGCGCAGCATGGTGCGCAGGAGCCTCAGCACGCCGCGCTCACCCGTCCTGCCGCCCGGGCCGGGCGTCGTCGGACGGCCCGGCGCCCGCCTCGTCCTCCGCGCGCAGGTCCGTGAGGATCTCCACCTGCAGGGCGAGCAGGTCGGCGCGGATCTGCCGGCCGACGGCGAGCAGGTCCGCCACGCGGGGCGTCGTCAGCGAGTAGTGCACGACCGACGCCTCGCGGCGGGCCTGCACCAGACCCGAGCCGCGCAGCACACCGAGCTGCTGGGAGAGCGCGGACGCGCCGGCGCCGAGCTCCGTGAGCATCTCCCCGACCGACCACTCCCGCTCGCACAGCAGCTCGAGCACGCGGATGCGCATCGGGTGGCCCATGGCCTTGAAGAGGTCGGCCTTCGCCTGCTGCAGGGGGACGGTCACCGGTCACCCCGGGAGGTCGCGCGCTGGCGGCTGGTCACGGCCCCTACGGTACCACGGTGTTACGGGACCGTGGTTTCACGTTTTGATGAATTGATCGGCGAGCGTCCCGGCCCACCGGGCGACGCGCGCCCCGTCGCGGATGTCCCCCGCCACCGGGACCACCCGCTCGCCGCGGTCCGCCTCGGCCACGTGCTCGGGGTGCACCCCCAGCTCCTGCGGCACGTGCTCGTCGCCCGCGCGCCCGTCCCCGCCCGCATGCGGGCGCAGCCGGGCCGTCGTCGGGTCGTACCGCCCGCCGAACATCGCTACGTCCACCGGGCGCAGCCACGGGTGCCGGCCCAGCGCCTTCGCCAGCTGCGCACGGGACTGCGCCCACTCGGCCGGGTCGTAGGGGTCGCGCGTCGGGCCGAGCGCGAAGACGGCGACCGGGATGCGGCTGAGCACGTCGCGGTGCGCCCGCAGGAACGCGTGCGCGTCCATGTGCCAGGCGCCCATGAACAGCGGTGCGCCGACGACGACGGCCGTGCAGCCGGCCAGGTCCGTCACCTCGCGCATCAGCGCGGTGCGAGCCGGGAGCCCGTGCTCGTCCAGCGCCGCGGCGACGGCCTCGGCAGCCTCGTGCGTCGAGCCGTAGCGGGTGGCGTACGCCACGAGGACCGAGGACATGGGGACCTCCTCACCCGCGCCGTGCGGGACCGGCGGACCGGCGGGCTCCGCACGTCAAGCGTCCCGCCGCGGGGCGCCCGGCGCCAGCCTCGCGACCGGGCCGGCGTCGACGCCTCAGCGGGTCGCGGCGATCCACTCCTGCGCCGCCGCCAGGAGCGCGTCGTGCCCGATGCCCAGTCCCGAGGTGGTCACGGCGAGCCCGTCGGCGCCGAGCGCCCGGTTGGCCGCCAGCGACCGCCGCGCCGTCGCCGTGAGGTCGAGGCCCGGCCACGCGTCGGGGGCGACCTGGAGCACGAGCACCCGCTGGCCCATCGCGCTCCACGTCGTCGCGCCCGTCAGCGCGGCCCACGGCACCACGGCGCGCGTGACGCGCCGGTCGTAGAAGCCCGCCGGCGTCAGCGTCACGACGTCACCCCGCGTGCGCACGGCGCGCAGGACGAGGACCACCGTGGCCGCGCCGAAGAGCACGAGGCCGACCAGCCCGATGGCGCGGTTCGCCTCGGCGCGCGGCGAGTCGACGACCATGAGCCCGACCGAGACCGCCGTCATGCCGACCGACAGCGCGACGACGCGCACCATGCCGACCGCGCTCTGCCCGACGCGCAGCTCCGCGGGCCCGCGCTGCCCCTCCACCACGCCGAACTCCCCGTCCCGCCGGCCGCCCGGCGTCGTGCGCTACAGCTTCTTGCCAGGGTTGAGGATGCCACGCGGGTCGAGCACGGACTTCAGGGCGTGCTGCACGGCCCGCACGCGCGGGCTGAGCTCGAGGTCGAGGGCGGCCAGCTTCTCCGTGCCGATGCCGTGCTCGCCGCTGATCGTGCCGCCGAGCTCCACGGCGAGCGCCATGATCCTCTCGTGCCCGGACCGCGCCCGGGCCACCTCGCCGGGGTCGGCCGGGTCGTAGCAGATGACGGGGTGCAGGTTGCCGTCGCCGACGTGCCCGCCGGTGCCGATCGGCAGGCCGATCTCGGCCGAGAGCGCCGCGAGGCGCGTGAAGATCTCGACGAGCCTGGTCCGGGGCACCGAGACGTCGTCGTTCAGGCTGGCGCCCCGGTACTCGCGCATCGCGGGGTTGAGCCTGCGGCGGGCGGCGAGCAGGCCGTCGACCCGCGCCTCGTCGTCGGCGACCTCGATGCTCGTGGCCCCGTGCGCCGCGCAGACCCGCTGGTACTCGGCCAGGTCGTCCTCGGCGCCGACGCGGGCGTCGGTGAGCGCGAGCAGCCACGCCCCGGCACCGGCGGGCAGGCCGGCATCGGGCGTGAGGCGGCAGACCGCCGCCACGACGACGGCGTCGAGCAGCTCGAGGGTCGACGGCCGGTGCGGGCCGGCCATGATCGCGTTCGCGGCGTCCATGGCCGCGGCCACCGTCGGGAAGCCGGCGCTCACGCCACGCACGGGTCCGGGTGCGGGCAGCAGCGCGACCGTCACCTCCGTGACGACGCCGAGGGTGCCTTCGGAGCCGACGAAGAGGCTGGTCATGTCGAATCCGGCGACCGCCTTCACGGTCACCGGGCGCGTCCGGACGATCGTGCCGTCGGCGAGCACGACCTCGAGCGTGCGGACGAAGTCCCTGGTCACGCCGTACTTCACGCAGCGCATGCCGCCGGCGTTCGTGGCGACGTTCCCGCCGATCGTGCACGTGTCCCACGACGCCGGGTCCGGGGGGTAGAAGAGTCCGTGCTCGGCGACGGCACGGTTGAGGTCGGCCGTGATCACCCCCGGCTGCACGACGGCGACCTGGTCGACCGGGTCGACGCGCAGCACGGCGTCCATGCCGGACAGGTCGAGGAGCACGCACCCCTCGACGGCGGTGGCCCCACCGGCCAGGCCCGTGAGGCCGCCCTGCGGGACGACGGGGATCCCGCGCTCGTGCGCGACCCGCAGCACCGCCGCGACCTCCGCCGTCGTGCGGGGCGCGACGACGCAGAGCGGCGCGCCGTCCGGCGGAATGAAGGAGGAGTCCACGCTGCGGTCGCGGACGGACTCGTCGTCGGTCCGGAGCGCCGACCGCGGGACCGCGGTGCGCAGGGCTTCCAGGGCGTGCGCCCGGACGTCGTCGAGCAGGGTCGGGCCATCGGCGATCATGTCCACTTTCCGGACGATATCGGCCGCGATGCGGGCACCGCCTGGGCCTTGGGTCGCAGCCGGGGCGTTCCCCCGCGCGCCGCCCGGAATCCCGTTGACCCGAATAGTCCCGATGAGTTCGGCTCGGCCGGCCGGTCGAAACCACCGACACGCCGCTCGTCGCGAGGAGAACGACCATGTCCGTCGCCGAACCCACCGTCCCCTCACAGGCTCCCGCCGACCCCCTCGGCGCGCCCACCGTTCCCGCCCCCACCACGCCGGACGAGCTCCGCGCCGCCCTGGCCGGCCGCGTGGTCACCCCCGACGACGCCGACTACGACGCCGTGCGCACCGTGATGCTCGGCGGCGTCGACCCGCGGCCTGCCCTCGTCGTCCGGCCCGCCACGGACGACGACGTCGCCGTCGCCGTCGGGTACGCCCGCCGCACCGGCCTCCCCCTGGCCGTACGCAGCGGCGGCCACAGCAACGCCGCGCACGGCACCGCCGACGGCGGCGTCGTGATCGACGTCCGCGACCTGCGCGAGATCACCGTCGACCCCGCCGCGCGCACGCTCTGGGCCGGCGCGGGCCGCACGGCCGGCGAGGTCACCGCCGCGGCCGCCGAGCAGGGCCTCGCGATCGGCTTCGGCGACACCGGCAGCGTCGGGATCTCCGGCATCACCCTCGGCGGCGGCGTCGGGTACCTCTCGCGCGCCCACGGGCTCACGATCGACAACCTGCTCGCCGCGGACGTCGTCACCGCCGACGGGCGCACGCTGCGCGCCTCGGCCGACTCGCACCCCGACCTCTTCTGGGCCCTGCGGGGCGGCGGCGGCAACCTCGGCGTCGTCACGCGGCTGCAGTACCGCCTGCACCCCCTGGCCGGCGTCGTCGGCGGCATCCTCCTGCTGCCCGCGACGCCCGCCACCGTCGCCGGGATCATGGCGGCGACGCTGGCCGCCCCCGACGAGCTCTCCGCGATCGTCAACGTCATGCCCTGTCCGCCGATGCCGTTCGTGCCGGCCGAGCACCACGGGCGGCTCGTCGTCATGGCGCTCGTCTGCTTCAGCGGCGACCCGGCCGACGCCGACGCCGCGCTCGCCCCGCTGCGGGCCCTCGCCGAGCCGCTGGCCGACCTGGTGCGGCCCGTCCCCTACCCCGCGCTGTTCGGCCCGCACGACCCCGACTACCACCCCGTCGCCGTCAGCCGCACCGCGTTCGCGCGGACCGTCGACGAGGCGCTGGCCGCGCGCCTGCTGGAGCGGCTGGCCGCGGT
>JAEWYD010000127.1 GCA_023462275.1 Actinomycetes bacterium | reverse complement strand
GCCCGTGGCCGCCGGGGGCGACGTGCTGCCCGCGCTGCTGGCGCTGCTCGGCGCGCAGCGCGCGCTCTGACGCGCCGGACGCTCGGTCAGACGGCGGGCGGCCGCACCGCCTCGAGCAGCACCTGGGCGACGTCGACCACCTCGACGCGCCGGCCGGCGTCCGCCTGCGCGGCACCCATGCCGTTGGTGAGCATGACGACGCAGAAGGGACAGCCGGTCGCGACCCGGTCGGCGCCCGTCGCCAACGCCTCGGCCGCCCGCTCGACGTTGATGCGCGTGCCCGCCGTCTCCTCGAGCCAGACCCGCGCGCCGCCCCCGCCGCAGCAGAACGACGTCTCGCCGCTGCGCGGCATCTCCGTCACGGTCGCGCCCGCCGCGGCGAGCAGCTCGCGTGGCGGGGTGTAGACGCCGTTGTGCCGGCCCAGGTAGCAGGGGTCGTGGTAGGTGAGGGTCCCGGCGGCGCGAGGACCGCTGTCGTCCTTGCCGGCCGCGCGGTCGGCCGCCGCGACCGGCGTGAGCCGCCCCTCGGTGACCAACCGGTCCAGCAGCTCGGTGTGGTGCACCACCTCGAACCGGCCGCCGAGCTCGGGGTACTCGCGGCCCAGGGTGTTCAGGCAGTGCGGGCAGGTCACGACGATGCGCGTGGCCTTCGCCTCGGTCAGGGTGTCGATGGTCGAGCGCGCGATCATCTGGAACAGCAGCTCGTTGCCCGCGCGGCGCGCCGGGTCGCCGCTGCAGCCCTCGGCGTCGCCCAGCACCGCGAACCGGACGCCCGCCGTGTGCAGCAGCTCGGCCACGGCCCGCGTCGTGCGCCGCGCGTTGTCGTCGTAGGAGCCCGCGCAGCCGACCCAGAACAGGTAGTCCAGGTCCGCGGCGTCGTCCACGTCCTTGCCCACCACCGGCACGGGGAAGTCCAGGTCCTTCGCCCAGTCCATCCGCTTGCGCGCCGGCAGGCCCCACGGGTTGCCCTGGCGCTCCAGGCCCGCGAACACCTTCGCCAGGGGTGCAGGGAACGCCCCGCCCATGAGCACCTCGTGCCGGCGCATGTCGACGATGTGGTCGACGTGCTCGATGTCCACCGGGCACTGCTGCACGCAGGCGCCGCAGGTCGTGCAGTCCCAGAGGGCCTCGGGGTCGACGACGTCGCCCATCAGCGAGAGCACGTCCAGCCCGGCGTGCGGGTCGGCCGCGGAGGTCACCGGCCCCAGCGGTACCCGGCCGGTCGCGGCGGTGTGACCGCCGGGCTCGGTCGAGGCGTTGGGGCCGACGCGCAGGCCCGGGGTCGTCGCGAAGGCGTGGTCCCGGAGCGCGAGCACCACGAGCTTCGGGGACAGCGGCTTGCCGGTGTTCCACGCCGGGCACTGCTCCTGGCAGCGGCCGCACTCGGTGCAGGTCGAGAAGTCGAGCAGGCCCTTCCACGTGAAGTCCTCGATGCGCCCGACGCCGAGGCGCGCGCCGTCGGGCAGCTGCTCGAGCGCGTCGAAGTCCACGGGCGCGCCGGCCGCGCGCACGGGGGGCAGCGGGCCGAGCGCGGGCGCGCCGTCGACCTCCCGGCGGCCCCACACGTTCACGACGGCGAGGAACCGGTGCCACGAGACGCCCATGGCCGGGCGCAGGCCGACCACGACCATCCACGTCATCGAGACGAGCACCTTGACCAGGGCGAGGAGCACGACGGCGGTCTCCAGCACCGTCGTGTCGGCGTCCACCAGCCGCTCACCCAGCCACGCGGTCAGCGGGAAGTGCAGCCCGCTGGCCAGGTGCGACGTCGTCGGCGACTGCGCGGCGAGCGCGTACTCGAGCGCGCGCAGGGCGAGCGCCGCCGCGACGACGACGCCGATCACCGCCTCGACGAAGACCGCCTGGCCCGCGTTCGATCCGAAGAAGCGGGAGGCGCGTCCCGGCCGGCGCCGCTCGCGCAGCCGGACCGCCACGAGCCAGGCGATGCCGGCCAGGCCCGCCCAGCCGAAGCCCTCGACCAGCCACTCCAGCGGCACCCAGTGGAAGATCCCGTGCAGCGCGAAGCGCGGGTCCAGGATCTGCCCGTACCCGCTGATCAGCGTCACCGACAGCACGGGGAACGCGAGCATGACCACCCAGTGCGCCACCCGCACGAGCGGCCGGGTGCGGAACCGCTGGTGCCCCAGCACCTCGGCGAGCACCAGCCGGGTGCGGCGCCACGGCTCGGTGGTCCGGTCCGGTGCCGGGCCGCCGCGGCGCACCGTGGCGACGATGGCCGCCGCGCCGCGCGCGAAGACGGTGACGCCCGCCGCCGTCGCGGCGACCGCGAGGACGAGCGCGGCGATCTGCAGGGCGGTCACCGGGTCACGGTACCTGCGTGCCGGCGCCGTGCCCGGCGAGGGGACCGGGCCAACTCCACGGCGGGGCTAGGTGTAGTTCCCCGTGAGGTTGTGAACGCGGTCTGAGGGGACGGCGCCGCCGATGCCGGTGTGGGGTCGGTGGTGGTTGTAGTGGTGGAGCCATGCTGGGTAGTCGGCGACGCGGTCCTGC
>JAEWYD010000126.1 GCA_023462275.1 Actinomycetes bacterium | reverse complement strand
GGGCAGCCACGACTACCAGATCCTGGCCACCGAGGGCTACCAGAGCTCCGGCAGCTCCAACGTCACCGTCTCCGAAGTCACCAACGGCGGCGGCAACACCGGCGGAGACACCGGCGGCAACACCGGCGGCAACACCGGCAGCAACGGCTGCACGGCGACCGTGACCCGCACCAACGACTGGTCGGACCGCTACAACGTCGACGTCGCCGTCAGCGGCTCCAACGACTGGACCGTCAACGTGGGCCTCGGCAGCGGCCAGAGCCTGCAGAACAGCTGGAACGCCGCCGTCAGCGGCACCAGCGGCACCCTCACCGCCAAGCCCAACGGCGCCGGCAACACCTTCGGCCTGACGATCTACAAGAACGGCAACAACAACAACCCGACCGTGTCCTGCACGGCCGCCGGGAGCACCGGCGGGAACACGGGTGGCGACACCGGTGGGAACACGGGCGGCAACACGGGCGGCAACACCGGCGGCACGCCGAGCTGCTCCGCCGGCTACGTGGCGCTGACGTTCGACGACGGGCCCAACTCCGGCACGACCAACCAGATCCTGAGCATCCTGGCCCAGAACAACGCGACCGCGACGGTCTTCCCGACCGGCTCGAACGCGTCCAACAACGCCTCACTGATGCAGGCGTACAAGAACGCGGGGTTGCAGATCGGCAACCACAGCTGGGACCACCCGCACGTCGGGAGCCTCAGCTACAACGACCTGCTCTCGCAGCTCCAGCGCACCCAGCAGGCCGCGCAGCAGACCGCGGGCGTGACGCCGCAGCTGTTCCGGCCGCCGTACGGCGAGACCGGCGGGTCGGTCAGCCAGGTCGCCTCGCAGCTCGGCCTGCGCGTCGTCACCTGGGACATCGACTCGACCGACTGGAACAACGCGTCGACGAGCACGATCCGGCAGAACGCCAGCCGGCTCCAGAACGGCCAGATCATCCTCATGCACGACTGGCCGGCCAACACCATCCAGGCCCTGCCCGGCATCCTGTCCGACCTGAAGTCGCGCAACCTGTGCACCGGCCACATCTCGCCGAGCACGGGCCGCGCGGTGGCGCCGTCGGGCACCAGCACCGGTGGCAACACGGGCGGCAACACGGGTGGCAACACCGGCAGCAGCTGCACCGCGACGGTGACGCGCACGAACGACTGGTCCGACCGCTTCAACGTCGACGTCGCCGTGAGCGGCTCGAGCACGTGGCGGGTGTCCGTGGCTCTCGGCAGCGGCCAGAGCCTGCAGAACAGCTGGAACGCGAGCGTGTCGGGCACCTCCGGCACGGTCACCGCGTCGCCGAACGGCGGCGGGAACACGTTCGGGCTGACGGTCTACAAGAACGGCAACAACAACAACCCCACGGCGACGTGCACGACGTCGTGAACATCGCCTGATCGCCTGATCGCCTGATCGCCTGATCGCCTGACCGCCTGACCGCGGGAGCGGGTGGGCACCATGCGCCGGGCACCGGACGCCCGGCGGGACCCTCGGGACCCGCCGGGCGTCCTCGTCCCCGGCGGTCGGAGATGCGCGTCCGACGGGCCGGGCGCACCCTGATGATCAGTACGCAGGGGGGTATCCGCGGACAACGGGAGGGGATGGCGCGATGTGGGGGACGGTCGAGACGCTGGTGCCCTTGCCCCCGCCCGGGTCAGGGGCTCCCGGCGTGCCGTGCGCGGCGCGTCCGACGACCGGCTTCCGCCACCTCGACGGGGCCTGCCAGTGCTTCGTCGGTGGTCCCGCCCCGACCTTCCCTCCGGCCATTGACCCGGCCGCGCGTGCGGACGCGCCGGTTGTTGACCGCGGCCGCGCCGCAAACGACGACGGGGGCGCGGCACTGCCCGCGGCGGCCTGACGGCGCCCGTCGGCGGCAGAGGGATCGACGCGGCTCCGACGCGAAGATCGGCGCGCTCGTGGCGCGCTGCATGCACCGGACGCCCGCGTCGTCGATAACGATTTCGACTCCGTCGTGGTCGAAGTGAGCGTTCACCCGCGTGCCGCGCTCAGGTCCCGTCGACGAACGCCGATGCTGACTGTGACCGACCCCAGCAACGGTGCCGAGATCCCTCGAGGGAGACCGGTGCCCCCGGACCCGAGGAGGACGCGATGAGCGCAGCCACCGTCGCCGCCGTCGAGTCCTTCGCGCCCCTCGTGCTGCACGACGAGGCAGCGACCGCGCGCGCCAGCCTCCACGCCGTCGTCGTCCCGCTGGTCCGTCCGGTGGCGCACCGCGTCGTCGTCGTGACGGACCGGGAGCTCGCGTCCGTCGGGCAGCTCGGCGTGCCCTGCGCGGCGCGTCCGTCCACGGGGTTCCGGCACTACGACGGCCCGTGCCAGTGCTTCTTCGGCGGCCCGGCGCCCGTGTTCCCCCCGGCGGTCAACCCCGGCGCCTGACGCCTGGCCGCCCGGCTCCTCCGGGCAGCGAGCGCTGCCGTCCGTCCCGAGCGCTGCCGTCCGTCCCGAGCGCTGCCGTCCGCGGCCATCGCTGCCGGATGACGTGATCGCTGCCGCTTCGCTGGCAGCGATGGATTGTGCCTGGCAGCGGTCGAGGATGTCGGCGGCGCCGCTCCACCGCCGTCGGTCGCCCCATCGCACTCCGCCGCCCCCAAGACCCGCCCACCGGACGCCGTCCACAGCTCGGGCGGACCCGACCCCCGTCGCCCGCAACGCACCGCGACGATCACGTGCTGTGCCACGCCGACCAGGCTCCGCCCTCGGGCCCACTCCACCGGTGCCGCCCGGCGTCCACTTCACGGCGGACCACCTACCGGCGGACGTGGCCGCGCGGGTCGCCAGCGGCACCTGGGTGCGGGTCCGCACGGGCGCCTACATCGCAGGGCCTGACGCATCGGGACCGGCAGGCCGCGAGCTCCTCGAACGCGCCCGCCTGGTCGCCCTCGCACGGCAGCTCCGGTCCGAGCACGTCATCAGCCACGCGTCCGCGGCGCTCGTCTGGGGGCTCCCTCTCCCGCGGCCCCCGCGGTACGCCCACGTGACCGGCACCACGCACCAGACGGGCCGGAGCCGTGACGTCGTCCGACACGTCTGCGCCCTCGAGCCCGACGACGTCGCGACGGTGCACGGACAGGCCGTGACGTCTCTCGAGCGCACCGCCGTCGACTGCGCCGCGACCCTCGGCCCCCACGCCGGGCTCATGATCGCGGACGCCGCGCTGCGGGCCGGAGCGTCGAGATCGCGCTGTCTCGCCCTGCTCGCAACGATGCGCGGGCACCGGGGGGTCGCCGTCGCACGCGCGGTCCTCGACCTGGCCGACGACGGCGCCGAGTCGGCTGGGGAGTCGACGGCTCGGTTCGTCCTGCTCCGAGCGGGGCTGCCAGCACCGATCACCCAGCTGGGCGTGCCGACGGCGCTCGGTGACTTCTGGGCCGACCTCGGCTGGCCGGACTGGCGGCTGCTCGGCGAGTACGACGGCGAGTCGAAGTACGAGGGTGAGGGCGCCGCGCGTGCCCTGCGGTCCGAGAAGCGCCGGCAAGCGGCGATCGAGGCCGCTGGATATCGCATCGTGCGCATCACGCGGCACGACGTCGCCGACCCGTCCCAGCTCGTCCGCCGGATCGTCGCCGCAGCGCCGGACCCGGCGGCCGTCCGCGTGACGCCGCGCCGCGAGCTGACCGCCGACCGGGTCGACGACCGCTGGTGAGGCCCCCGCCGTGACCCTCCACCGCGCGGATGGCGGTCACCGACGAGCCGCACTGGACACGAGCACTGCCGTACGGGTCCATCGCTGCCGGATCAGCGCGACCGCTGCCACTGAAACGGCAGCGATCGCGTCACGCGACAGCGATCGTGGGGCGGGGCAGCGGTCAGGAGTGGCGAGAGCCGAGGCAGGGCGTCCGCCGCCGCTCAGGGCGGACCGGCCCAGCCGTGCCGCCGGTCTGGGGCGGGCGCGGGTGTCGGTGGGTCGGGTGAGGATGGGGCATGGCCGACGACGTACCGAGTGCCGCACCGCCCGCGCCGCTGCCCGACGACCTGCCCGAGCTGCTGCTGCCCGACGCCCCTGCGTGGCGCGCGTGGCTCGAGGAGAACCACGCGTCGTCGCCCGGCGTGTGGCTCGTCCTGCACAAGAAGGGCGGCGACGTCACGGCGCTGACCTACGAGGCGGCGCTCCAGGACGCGCTCTGCTTCGGCTGGATCGACGGCCAGGGCCGACGCCGGGACGCGGCCAGCGTCTACCAGCGCATGACGCCGCGACGGCCGCGCAGCGTCTGGTCCGCGCGCAACGTCGAGCGCATCGAGCGCCTGGAGCAGGAGGGCCGGATGCACGACGCCGGCCGCGCCCAGGTCGACGCGGCCAAGGCCGACGGCCGGTGGGCGGCGGCGTACCCGTCGGCGCGCGACGCCGTCGTGCCGGAGGACCTGACGGTCGCGCTCGCGGCGAACCCGGCCGCCCAGGCGTGGTTCGAGGCCCTGACCTCGACCAACCGCTTCGCCATCACCTACCGCGTCCACCAGGCCAAACGCGCCGAGACGCGGGCGCGCCGCATCGCCGACCTCGTCGAGAAGCTGTCCCGGGGAGAGACTCCGTACCCGCAGAAGCGCCGGCCCGACGGCCTCTGAGCCACGCCGCACGGAGCGGCTCCGACGCCAGCGGCCACAATTGGCTCGCCCGCTACGCTCCGGACGCCGCACCCTGGGCGCATGTCATCGTGGACGATCCACACCGCTCCCGTTCCGGCGTCGCTGGACGCCCCGGAGGCGTGGGCCCTGCACGGCGCCGCCGCCGTCACGTACCGCAACGAGCTCGCGACCTGGGGCTACGCCGACCTCATGTACCCGGCGCCGTTCCTGCTCGCCGAGCTCGCGCCGCAGCCGTACGCGATCCGACAGGTCCTCGTCGCCGTCGCCGACTCGGTCGCGCAGCCGACGGCGGACGACGTCGTCGGCATGGCCAAGATCGGCCTGCCCGTCGCGGACAACACCCACCGCGCCGACGTCGAGGTGTACGTGAGCCCCGAGCACACCGGCCGCGGGGTCGGGACGGCGCTGCACGCCGCCGCGGAGCGGGTGGTCACCGAGCACGGACGCACCAGCGTCATCGCGTGGACGCAGCACGCGGGCGAGCCCGACGCCGGCACCCCGGACGCCCTCGAGCCGCCCACCGGCTCGGGCCGCATCCGCGCCGACGAGCCGGGTGCGCGGTTCGCCCGCCGGCACGGGTACGCGCTCGAGCAGGCCGAGCGCTACAGCGTCCTGCGGCTGCCGGTCGACGGCGCGCTGCTGGACGAGCTGGCGGACGACGCCGTCGCGCACGCCGGCCCGGACTACCGCGTGCACACGTGGCACGACGCCGTCCCCGAGGAGCGGCTCGGCCAGCTGGCGGCCCTGCAGGCGCGGATGAGCACGGACCCGCCCAAGGGCGGTCTCGACATCGAGCAGTCCGCGTGGGACGCGGACCGCGTCCGCTCGTGGCAGCAGCGCCTGCACGAGGGCGGCCTCGGCTTCGTGCTCACCGCCGCTGAGCACCTCCCCACCGGCACGCTCGCCGCGTACACGGTGCTCAGCTTCCCGCTCCCCTGGCCGGAGATCGCGTTCCAGGACGACACGCTGGTGGCACCGGAGCACCGCGGCCACCGCCTCGGCATGCTCGTGAAGACCGCGAACCTGCGCGCCCTCGCCGTCGAGCGGCCGCAGGCGGCCCGCGTGCACACGTGGAACGCGGAGGAGAACGACTACATGCTCCGCATCAACGTGGCGCTCGGCTTCCGCCGGGCGGGGGTCGCGGGGGCCTGGCAGAAGCGGCTCGGCTGATGGGCGCCCCGGGCGGCTTCGCGTACGCCGTCCGCGGCGGCGACGTGGTGGTCACGCACCGGGGCGTCCGCGCCGCCGTCCTGCGCGGGGCCGCGGCCGCGCGCTTCCTGGCCGACGTCGAGCGCGACGACCCCCAGCTGCTGATGGCGCGGGTCACCGGCAGCTACAAGCACGGCAACGAGCGGGTCGCGCGCAACCACGAGCGCAACCGCGGCGAACGGCGGCGATAGGCGCGCGGCGCCGTAGGCCTCGAGCGCTGCCGATCCGCACGAGGACTGCCGCGGCAGCGGCAGCGCTGGCGTGGGCGGCAGTACTCGGCGGACGACGGCGGGGACGGCCGGGACGGCGGGGTCGGCGGACGACGGCGGGGACGGCCGGGACGGCGGACGACCGGGGACGCCGGACGACGGCGGGGGCTTCATGGGACATCCGACTTGTTCATTCGCACATGCCGGGTGTTCACTGTTGTCGTGGACAGTGCACAACGCGCCGACGCCATCGTCGCCGAGCTCACCCGCGCCGGCCGCGTGCGCGTGACCGAGCTCGCCGAACGCTTCGGCACGTCGGAGATGACGATCCGCCGGGACCTCGAGTCACTCGAGGCGCACGACTGCCTGCGCCGCGTTCGGGGCGGGGCTGTGGCGATCGCCGGCCGGGGCGACGCCCTTCCCTTCGCCACCCGCCGCCGCCAGGCCTGGGACGTCAAGCAACGCCTGGCCGTCCGCGTCGCCGCGCTCATCGGCGACCAGGAGACCGTGATCCTCGACACCGGCACCACGTGCCTGGCCGTGGCCGAGCACCTCGCCGGCCGGCCGCTCACCGTCGTCCCCCTGTCGTTGCATGCGGCGGCGGCGCTCGGGGCACGCACCGGCGTCCGGCTCGTCCTGCCGGGCGGCGAGGTCGAGACGGTCGAGCTGACCTTCCGCGGCAGCCGCGCCGTCGCCGCCGTCCAGGCGCTGCACGTCGACGTGGCGATCCTGAGCGGCTGCGCCGCCGACCCGGCCCACGGCATCACCTCGACCACCACCGACGACGCCGACCTCAAGCGGGCCGCCATCACCGCCGCGGCCCGCACGGTCCTCGTCGTCGAGCCGGGCAAGCTGACCAGGACCGCTGCCTTCGGCGTCGCGCCGGTGAGCGCGGTCGACACCCTCGTGACCACGGCCGACGCCGACCCGGCCGCCCTGGCCACCTACCGCGATGGAGGCGTCGATGTCGTCCTCGTCTGACCGCCCAGGGACCCCTCGCCCAGCGACCCCCCACCCCGCGGCGGCGCCCCCGCCGACCAGCGCGACGCCGCCCCTCGCCGGCCTCATCGGCACCACCGGCAGTGTGCGCCGCGCCGTCGTCGGGGTCCTCGCCGCGTTCGCGCTCAACGGCATGTTCGTCGGCGCGTTCGGCGCCGTGCAGCCCGGCCTGCGCGAGCGGTTCGCGACGGACCGCACCGGCCTGGCCGTCCTCATGGTCGCCTCGGGCATCGCCGCGGTGACGACCATGCAGCTCGGCGGTCGCTGGGCGGACCGCTCGGGCGCGCGCCTTCCCACGCTCGCGGCCGCGCCGGTCATGGCGGTGGGCCTCGCGATCCTGGCGTGGGCGCCGACGCACGCCGCCGGCATCGCCGGGGCGGTCGTGTTCGGCGCCGGCAACGGCTGCATGGACGTGTGCATGAACACGCTCGCCGTGCACGTCGAGCGCCGGCGGGGCCGGCCGGTCATGAGCCGCTTCCACGCGTTCTTCTCCGTGGGTTCGGCGGCGGGCGGTGCGGTCGCCTGGCTCGTCGGTGCGTTCGGCGTCGCCCACGACACGCGCGTGGCCGTGACGCTGGTGGCCGCCATCGCCGTCGGGCTGACCGCGCTCGCGGTCATGCGACCCGCGGTGCCGCAGAGCGAGCCCGAGCCGCGGACGGCGGCCGGCGACGTCGTGCGCGCGCCGCTGCCCCGCGCCACCTGGCTGCTCGGGGCGATGGCGATCTGCTTCGGCCTCACCGAGGGCACCGGGTTCGACTGGTCGTCGGTGCACGTGCGCGACGTCACCGGCGTCGACACCTCGACCGCGGCCCTCGGCGTCGTGTGCGTGAGCGTCTTCATGGTGGTGATCCGGCTGGTGGGCGACCACCTGGTCGAGCGGTTCGGGCACCGCCGCGTCGTGTCGGTCGGCTCGGCGACGGCGGTGTGTGGCTACGTCGTCGCCGTGGTCGCTACCGGGCTGCCCGTGGTGCTCGCGGGCTGGTGCCTCGTCGGGCTCGGCGTCGGGATGATCGCTCCGCAGATCTACGGCACGGCGGGCAACCTGGGCGGCGGGCGGGTGATGGGCGTCGTCGTCGGGTTCGGCTACACCGCGTTCCTCACGGGGCCGGCCCTGATCGGCACGCTGTCCGACCACGTCGGCATCGCGCGCGCGATGCTCGTGCCCCTGACGACGGGCGTCGCGCTGGTCGTCATGGCCCGCTGGATGCCCCGCGTCTCCCACGCCGACGTCGCCGCGCGCCGGGCCGCGGCGCAGGCCCCGGGCGGGCACGCGGTGCCGCCCGAGACGGAGGCGTGAGGACAGCCGACCCGGGACCCGAATCGCCGGACACCCCGCCCCGCCCGCGGCCATGATCGACACGGGACCCACGGGGAGGGGCGATGGCCACGGACTTCACGGAGCTGCAGGCGACGTTCAAGCGGATGAACCCGCAGGTGCTGCGGCTGTGGCGCTGGCACCTCGGCTGGCTGATGAGCGCCGTGCCGCCGCTCACGGGCAGGACGATGGTGGTCACGCACACCGGCCGCACCTCGGGCCGCCGCCTGCAGACGCCGTGCAACTACGCGGTGATCGACGGCGTCGTCTGGGCCGCCACCAACCGGCGCGCCCAATGGCTGAAGAACATCCAGGCCGACGGCCGCGTCGAGGTCTGGCTGCCGCTGCGCCGGCCGCGCTACGGCGTCGCCGAGACGTTCCCGCTCGACGCCGAGCACATCGGGCAGTACCGGCGCGTGCTCGTGGCCGGCGGCCGGGCTGCCGCGCACTACGCGGGGATCTCGCCGCGCACGACGTCGGACGCCGACCTCCTCGAGCGCGGCGCCGACTACCACCTGCTGCGGATCACGCCGGGCGACGTCGTCCCCCGGTCCGCGCGGAAGGTCGCCCCGGCCTCGTGATCCGCTTCGTCAACACGATCGTCTTCGTCCAGGACCTGCGGCGCTCCGTGGCGTTCTACCGGGACGTCCTCGGGCAGGAGGTCGTCCGCGACCACGGCTCGATCGTCTTCTTCCCCGGCGGGCTGGTGCTGCACGACGCGGCGGCCATCACGGCGACGGTGCGCGGCGCCGCCGACGACGCGAGCCGGGAGCGCCAAGGGCGCGGCAACCTGCTCGTGTACCTCGAGACGGACGACGTCGAGGCCGCCTTGCGTACGGTCCGGGACTCGGGCGCGACGATCGTGCACCCGGTGCGGCGCCAGGAGTGGGGCCAGTCGGTGTTCCGCTGCGAGGACCCGGACGGGCACGTCGTCGAGATCGGCGAGCCGCTGGAGCTGACGTTCGACGGGTGACCGGCCCTAAACACCGGCCCGCGCGACCGGTGCCGGTGGAGCGCGCGATTCACGATCCGGCCCCCTAGGCAACGGGATACTGCCCAGGAGGTCACTCAGCACGCGTAACGAACGCCCCTCTGCCCCCCTGAACATCGTCATCACCACAGTGGCGTGCAGAATTCGATAGCCTGCCAACATGCCCGAGGGCATCGTTGTTGCGCTGATGGTCATCGGCGGAGGTCTCGCCCTGGTACTGGTGGTGCTGCTCGCCGCACGCAGCCGAGTTCGGACGCAGGACCAGCGCGTCTGGGGGCCGATCGAGCGAGACTTCGGCATTCAGGACCGACACGCGTGGATCCACGTAGTCGACAAGATGGATCGCACCGCCGGTCAAGCAGCGGTCAGCACCCAGGCCTTCTTCCTCGTCGTCGGCCCGAGGGTCATCGGTGTCCGGTGGCACGACCTTTCCGACTTCGCCTTCAACGATGAGGGCTTCACCGTGCGCATCAATCACGGACAGTCAAGTAAGAAGCCCGTGTTCCTCTTCGGCTTCGGGCACGCCGAGAACACGCTCAATCGGCTCTTTCTAGATGCCTTCGCCACGCAGTACGGGGCGAGCCGATAGGAGGACCGCCCCACAAGCTGACTCACGTCCGCGGTCTGCGAGCCGCTACTCGCGGGGTACGAAGGCGCCGTCGCTATCGTCGAGGGCGGACGCCACCCCATGGCCGCACCCCTGCGCAGCTCCTGGTCACCCGCATAGCTCTTCCCTGCCGGTCGATGGGCGAATCGTGACTTGCCCGTTCGGACGATTGCGGCGCAGCGATGGACTCAGGCGGGCACGACGGCGATCGCGGCCGGGTCGGGCGCGAGGCGCACCTCGTCGCCTGGCGCGGGCAGCGCCGCCGACGCCGCGAGGAACGCCCCGCTCGGCTGCACGACCGTGAGCCGGCCGACGCCGTCGACGTCCACCTCGCTCTCCACCACGCCGCGCCGGAAGCCGCTCGAGACGACCCGGCCCGCCAGGGCGCCGTCGGCCGCCGCGCGCAGCGAGCCCGGGCCGAGGGCGAGCACGGCGTCCGCCCCGCCGACGCCTGTGCCGGTACCGCGCGCGACGTCGTCGGGCAGGTCCGCGAGCAGCGCCGCCGGCGCGGCCGCGACCGGCACGAACGCCTCGTAGCCGAGGAACTCCGCGACCCGGCGCGACGCCGGCCGGTGCCAGAGCTCGGCTGGCTCGGCCACCTGCAGCAGCCGGCCGAGGTCCATGACGGCGATGCGGTCGGCGACGGCGAAGGCCTCGTCGTGGTCGTGCGTCACGAACACCGCCGTAGTCCCGGTCGCGACGAGAGCCGCGCGCACGTCCCCGGCCAAGCGCTCCCGCAGCGCCCGGTCGAGGGCCGAGAGCGGCTCGTCGAGGAGCAGCAGCCGCGGGCGCGGCGCCAGGGACCGCGCGAGCGCCACCCGCTGCCGCTCGCCGCCCGACAGGGTCGCCACCTCCCGGTGCTCGAACCCCTCGAGGCCCACGAGCCCGAGCAGCTCGGCGACGCGCGCGCGCCGCGCCGTCCGGTCCACACCCTGCATGGCCAGCCCGAACGCGACGTTGCCGCCGACGTCCCGGTGCGGGAAGAGCTGGCCGTCCTGGAACATCAGCCCGAAGTTGCGCCGGTGCACGGGCACGCCCGCCAGGTCGGCGCCGTCCCAGGTGATGGTCCCGGCCGACAGCGGCTCGAGCCCTGCCACGGCGCGCAGCAGCGTCGACTTGCCCGAGCCCGAGGGTCCGAGCAGCGCCACGACCTCGCCGGGCGCCACGTCCAGGCTCAGCCCGGCGACGGCCGTCGCGACCGTCCCGTCGTCGTCGCGATAGTGCACGACGACGTCGCGCACCGCGAGGCCGCGACCGCCCCGGCCGACCACGCCGTCGTCCGCCATCAGAACTCCCCCGCGCCCGAGCCGAGGCGCTCGGCGAGCACCATGACCAGCGCGGTCACCGCGCCGAGCACGACGCACGCGGCGAACGCCATGCCGAGGTTCTCGGCCCCCGGCCGACCGATCAGCCGGAAGATCACCACGGGCAGCGTCGGGTGCTCCGGGCGGGCGAGGAACGACGTCGCGCCGAACTCGCCGAGGCTCACGGCGAACGCGAGCCCGACGGCGATGCCGAGCGACCGCGCGACCACCGGCCAGTCGACGTGCGCCAGGACGCGCGCCGGGCCGGCGCCCAGGACGGCGGCGGCCTCGTGGAGGCGGGTGTCGATCGCACGGAGCACGGGGAGCACGGTACGCACCACGAGCGGGACGGCGACGACGGCCTGCGCGATGGGCACGAGCACCGGCGAGCCGCGCAGGTCCAGGTCCAGGCCGAACGGCTGGTGCATCGACACGAGGAAGCCGAACCCGACCGTCACCGCGGAGACGCCGAGGGGCAGCATGAACAGCGCGTCGAGCACCCGCACCGCGCGCCGCGCGCCCCGGGACCGCGGCCGGCGCGACACGACCAGCGCCACGAGGCCGCCCACCACCACGGCGAGCGTCGTCGCGTCGACGGCGGTGCGCAGCGAGGTCAGGGCCGCGTCCCACACCGTCACGTCGAGGGTGTTCCGGCCGCCCGTGGTCGCCAGGTTCGCGTAGTTGTCCAGGCCCCAGCCCGTCGACGTGCGCAGAGACCGTACGACCACGGTCGCGAGCGGCAGGCCGAGCAGCCCGACGCCGACGACGCCGGTCACCGCGACCGCCAGCCGGTCCGCCCACCGCGCCTCGGGCCCGCGGAGCGCCAGGCGCAGGGGCCGCACCCGCTCGGGCGCCGCGAGGGTCAGGGCGCGCTCCCGCCTCGCCCGCGCCCGCCCCGCCGCCACCAGCACCGCGGTGACCATGACGACCTGCAGCACCGACAGCACGGCGGCCGAGCGCAGGTCGAGCATCTGCGTCGTCTGCACCCAGATCTCGGTCTCGACGGTCCCGTACCGCAGGCCGCCGAGCACGAGGACCACGCCGAACGACGTCGCGCAGAAGAGGAAGACCACGGCCGCGGCCGAGGCGATCGCCGGCGTCAGGGCCGGGAGCGTGACCTGCCAGAACGCCCGCCACGGCGGGGCGCCGAGGGACCTCGCGGCCTGCTCGGTGCGCGGGTCGAGCTGGGACCAGAACCCGCCGACCGTCCGCACCACCACCGCGTAGTTGAAGAACACCAGCGCCGCCACCACGCCCGCGAATGTCCCGTCCCAGCCGAGGAACCCCAGCGGCCCGTGTGCGGACAGCACGGAGCGGAACGCGACGCCCACCACGACGGTCGGCAGCACGAACGGCACGACGACGAGCCCCCGCAGCAGCGCCTGGCCGCGGAACCGCGTGCGGTACAGCAGGTAGGCCCCCGGCACGCCGAGGACGACCGCGGCGGCCGTGGCCACGCCCGCCTGCGCGAACGTCAGCCAGAGCACCTGCCACGTGCGGGCGCGCCCGAACACCTCGGCGAACGCGCCGAGATCCAGGGCGCCGTCGGACACGAAGCCGCGCCCGACCAGGCTGAGCACCGGGTACGCGAAGAATGCTGCGAGGAACGCCAGCGGCACTCCCGCGGCCAGCGCCCACACGAGCCCGCGACCCGCCGTCGCGCCGGACCACCGCGCGCGCACGCTGCGCGGCGGCCGGCCCGGCACGACGACGTCGGTCACGTCAGCCGACGACCGTGTCGGTCCAGGTCTGGATCCAGTCGTCGCGGTGCGCGGCGATGTCCGCCGGGTCGACCTCGACCGGCTTGGGCGCGAGCGGGGCGTACTTCGTCCAGGACTCCGGCAGGTCGACGTCGGTCACCGGGTACATGTACATGTTCTCCGGGATGGCCGCCTGCACGTCGGGCGAGAGCAGCCAGTCGACGACGGCGCGGGCGCCGTCCGGGTTCTTCGCGCCGGCGAGCACGCCGGCGTACTCCACCTGCCGGAAGCAGGTGTCCAGCAGCGCGCCGGTCGGGGCCTGCGTGGCGCCCTCGGGCACCTCGTACGGCGGCGACGACGCGTACGACAGCACGAGCGGACGGTCGCCGTCGCTCGAGGGGCCGGAGAAGTCGACGTAGTAGGCGTCGGACCAGCTCGCGTCGACCTTCACGCCGTTCGCGCGGAGCTTGGTCCAGTAGTCGACCCAGCCGTCCTCGCCGAAGGCGCCCACGGTGGCGGCGAGCCACGCCAGGCCGGGCGACGACGTCGCGGGGTTCGTCACGACTAGCAGGTCTTTGTACGCCGGGTCAGCCAGGTCGGCGAAGGTCGTCGGCTCGGCGAGGCCCTTCTCGGCGAACCACTCGTGGTCGACGTTGATGCACACGTCGCCCTTGTCGATCGCGGTGAGGCTGCCGGCGTCGTCCGCGGCGAGGTCCGCGACCGCGCCCTTCGGCGTGTACGGCTCCAGGATGCCCTCGTCGATCGCGCGGCTGGCGAACGTGTTGTCGATGCCGAAGACGACGTCGCCCAGCGGCTCGTCCTTGGTGAGGATCAGCTGGTTGACGAGGGCACCCGCGTCACCGGGGGCGCGGACGTCGAGCGTCAGGCCGGTGTCGGACTCGAACTTCGCGATCATCTCGTCCGGCAGGGCGAAGGAGTCGTGCGTGACGAGCACGACGGTGCCGGTCGCGGCGCCCGCGCTCGGCGACGCGCCGGGGCTGGCCTCGGCGCCGTCGTCGGACTGGCCGACGACGGAGCAGCCGGCGAGCGCCGTGGCCGCCGTCAGCGTGAGTGCCGCGAGGGCTGTGGCCCGGCGGCGGTGGGGGATGGAACGTGACATGCGTCCTCCTGGACCTCCGGAGGGGTGGTTCCCGCGCCGCCCGTCGCGGCCGGTCCCCGAGATTCCCGACTCCCTACGCCGGTATCACCCGGATCAGGTTCGAGGGTCTGCGGCGAGCCGCACTCTCAGCGTCGTCCGACGCTCCCCTGTCGTTCGAGGGCGACCCTACCGCTGGTGGGCGGGAGCCGCGGATACGCTCGAGGGGCGGCGGCACCCGCCGACGCCGGACAGGGAGGTCGCCATGGTCGCGCAGCTGTTCATCGGGACGCACGCGAGCGCGCTGCTCCGCGCCGAGGCGCTCGACGCCGGTGCGACGCCGCCGGAGGCCCCGCACCTCGACCTGGACGTGGCGCCTGAGGACCTCGACGAGCTGGGCCAGATCGTCGCGCGCGTGGTGCGGTTCGGGTCCGGCGACACCGAGGCGATGGAGGTCGACCTCGAGCACGAGTCGCTGGTGGAGCTGCCGGAGTTCTGGTGCGAGGCGCTGACGGAGCTTGCCGGCTCGGAGGAGCCCGACGCCGTCGACGACGTCGCGCAGGCGTGGGCCCAGGCGGAGGGCATGGCGCACGCGACGGGCCTGGGCGAGCTCGTGCAGCGCATCGCGGACCTGGCGTCCCGGGCGACCGACAGCGGCGACGCCGTCTACCTCTGGGTGGGCTGACCGCTTCGGCCGCGCGAGGCGCCGGCCGACTCGATCCCTGCGCGGAACCCCTGCGCGACCGCGACCGCGACCGCGACGGCGACGGCGACGGCGACGGCGAACACGAACACGAACACGAACACGAACACGAACAACCGTCCGCCGTGCGCACAACTCACGTGCGCAGCACCGACGGATGTTCGAACTCGAGCTCATGCACGGGGCCGGCGGGGCTCGTGCCGGGGGCCAGTGGGGGGCTTTCCGGTGCCGCCCGCGCTGCTTCGTCGCCGTTCGCCTCGCCGTGGGCGGCTCGGGGGCCCGATGGCGCCTCCGTGGCCCAAGGCCCTGCCGGGCCGCCGTGGCTTCGCGGAATTGCCTTCCGCGGCAAGCAATCCCGGAAGATGTGGTCGGCGTCTGCAGCTCGGGGGCGGGCCGCAGACGCCGCGCGCCCGGGCGCCGCGGGCTAGGTGTAGTTCCCCGTGAGGTTGTGAACGCGGTCTGAGGGGACGGCGCCGCCGATGCCGGTGTGGGGTCGGTGGTGGTTGTAGTGGTGGAGCCATGCTGGGTAGTCGGCGACGCGGTCCTGC
>JAEWYD010000125.1 GCA_023462275.1 Actinomycetes bacterium | reverse complement strand
GGGGGGGCGGGCTGGCGGCGCTGCGCGGGGGCCTGCCGGGGGTCGTCGAGCGGGGGCCCGGCGCGCGACGACGGGACGCCGACCAGCACGAGGTTGCCGTAGTGCCGACCGCGCAGGAGCCCGGGCTCGGCGATCACCGCGACGTCGTCGAACGCCGCGCGGGCCGTCGCGGCCTCGGACCGGGCCAGGCGCAGCGGGGGACGGTCGGCGCAGTTCGCCAGGTAGACGCCGCCCGGCCGCAGCACGCGCGCGACGTGCTCGGCGAACTCGGCCGTGGTCAGCGCGGGAGGGGTCCGGTCGCCGGCGAAGACGTCCCGGACGACGACGTCGGCGCTCGCGTCGCGCAGCCCCTCCAGTGCCGCCCGCGCGTCCTGCGCGCGGAGCCGCAGACGCGGCGCGCGGGGCAGGTCGAACCACGTGCGCACGAGCGCCACGAGGGCCGCGTCGACGTCCACCGCGAGCTGCCGCGAGCCCGCCCGCACCGCGTCGAGCCAGCGGGGGAGGGCGCACGCGCCGGCGCCGAGGTGCACGGCCTGCAGCGGGCCCGGCGGGAGCGAGTCGACCACGGCCGCCATCTGCTGCATGTACTCGAAGTCGAGCCAGGTCGGGTCGGCGAGGTCGAGGGCGGAGCTCGGCACGCCGTTCACCATCAGGGTGACGTGGGCCGGACCGTCCCGCCGCACCGACGCGGTGCCGGTGTCGATGGCCACGTCGCCGTCGGGAAGGTGCGCGAGCGGGTCGCGCCGACCCGTGCTCCGTGCCATGGCCCCACGCTATCCGCCGGACGTGTCCCACGTCTTGACGCCGGTCGAACGGGTGTTCGATACTGGTCTCACCGTGAAGGGAGGTCGAGGCCATGGGGACGAGGTCCATGACGTCGACACGCGCCGAGGGGTCGCTGGTTCCGCCGGCGGTGATGGACCTGCTCGCGCGGAGCGATGCCGAGCTCGTCGCTGCGACGCTCGCCTCCGCGCCGGACGAGATCCTGGTCCACGCCCATCTCTCGGCCCTCCGTGCGGGAGCTGCGCTGGTCGAGTCGCGGGGGAGACCGGGTGGGCGGCCGGCGCCCCGTACCGTGTGGGACATGGTGTCCGCCCTCGCCCCCGCACTGGCACCGTGGTGCGCCTTCTTCGCCGGCAACGCGGCGGCCCGGTCCGCGGCCGAAGCCGGGCGGGGTGAGTGGATCGACGGCGACCGTGCCGACCAGGTGCTGGCCGCGGCCGAGGACTTCCAGGACGCCGTCCGGGCGGAGCTCGGTGCCGGCGCGTCCGCGCAAGGCCGGCTCGCGCTCCGCGCCTCCTGACCGGTGGGTCGCCACCCCGCGCCCCCGGGCGCCCGTCGCGACTGGGGGTCGTCGGACGAGGGCTGCCCCATCCTGCACGTCGACATGGACGCCTTCTTCGCGGCGGTCGAGCTGGCGCGCCGTCCCGAGCTGGTCGGCCGCCCGGTGATCGTGGGCGGGTCCGCCCGCTCCGTCGTCCTGTCCGCGACGTACGAGGCGCGGGCCTTCGGCATCCACGCCGCGATGCCGATGACCCAGGCCCGGCGCCTCTGCCCCCGCGCCGTCGTCGTGCCGCCGGACCACGCCGCCTACCGCGCGGTCTCGCGCGGCGTGATGGACGTCCTCGGGCGGGTCACCGACCTCGTCGAGCAGGTGAGCGTCGACGAGGCGTTCCTCGACGTCTCCGGCGCCCGACGCCGGCTGGGCTCGCCGAGCGCGATCGCCGCCACCATCCGGGAGCGGGTCCGCGCCGAGCACGGGGTCACGTGCTCGGTCGGCATCGCGGCCACGAAGTTCGTCGCCAAGCTCGCCTCGGGGATGGCCAAGCCCGACGGCGTGCTCCTCGTCCCGGCTGACGCCTCCGTCGCGTTCCTGCACTCACTTCCCGTCACGTCGCTGTGGGGCGTCGGCGGACGCACCGCCGAGGCCCTCGCCCGCTGGGGCATCACCTCGGTGCGCGAGCTCGCGGAAGCCGACGTGGCCCTCGTGCAGCGCGCCGTCGGGCGGGCGGCGGGAGCGCACCTCCACGAGCTGGCCTGGGGCAGGGACCCGCGCCCCGTGACGCCGGTGCACGAGGACAAGAGCGTGGGAGCGGAGACGACCTTCGAGGCGGACACCGCCGACCGGGCGGTGCTCGAGCGGCACGTCCTCGCGATGGCCGACCGGTGCGCGGCCGCTCTGCGGGCCAAGGGCGTCGTGGGGAGGACCGTCGCGCTGAAGATCAAGACCGCGGACTTCCAGGTGATGACGCGGTCGCGCACGCTGGCCACCCCGACGGACGTGGCCCGCGACGTCGTCGCCGCGGCCAAGGAGCTGCTCGCCGCCACCGACCTCGGCGGCCGTGCCGTGCGCCTCATCGGCGTGCGGATGGAGGGCCTGTCGCCTGCGGCGGATCGGCAGGTCACGCTCGAGGAGGCGGCGGACGACGCGGGCCCGGCACGACGCCGGGCCGAGGCGGCGATGGACGACGTCCGCAGCAGGTTCGGTCCCCGTGCCCTCCTGCCGGGTGGAATGCTGCCCGGACCCCCTGCCCAACTACCGCCCCCCGCGGCGGGGAACTATCCTGAACCAAGACAAGGTCACCGCCAGTACGGAGGTACGTAAATGCCTCTGTCCGAGTACGAGCAGCGCGTCCTCGAGCAGATGGAGCGACAGCTCTCATCTGACGACCCCAAGCTGGTCCAGGCCCTCCAGGGCGGCACGTCCAGCCTGCGGCGGTGGCTCCTCGCCGGTCTCGGTGCGCTGATCGGGCTCGGCGTCCTGGTGACGGGCGCCGTCACGGGCATCGTCGCCGTGGGCGTCCTCGGGTTCGTGCTCATGCTGGCGGCCGCGATGTACGCCATCACCCCTCCGCGTCGGCGCGGACCGGCCGGCACCGTGCGTCCCGACGGCTCGGTGCAGCGGCCCAAGCGGCGGGGCCGCATGGAGCGCCTCGAGCAGCGCTGGGAGCGCCGCCGCGACCAGCGCGATCGCTGACCGTCGCGAGCTCTGACCGTCGCGACCGCTGACCGTCCCGCCGGGTCCTCGGACGCCGGGTCTCGGGACTCCTGGTCCTACGACTCCTGGGCCGTCACGGGCGTACCCAGCGGCCGCTCCACGGCGTCGACCCATTCCCCGAGCTGGTCCGGCGTCGCCCCGACCGGTCGAGTCGTGTAGCGCTCGGTCTCGAGAGCCGCCACCAGCTCGTCCAGGCTGGCGCGGGCCTCGACCAGCGCCCCGGGGTCCGCGTCGAGCGGGCTCGGGAGGCGGTCGGCCACGGCCCGGGCGGCCTGCCGCGGCGTCGTTGCGTCGGACCACACGATCCCGTGCGCCGCGAGCCGCTCGCGCAGCCGCGCCCACCACTCCTCGGCGTCGTGCGGGGCGTGGGCGAGCGTGCGCCGACGGCGCACGAGCATCACCACGAGGCCCGCCGTCACCAGCAGGAGCGCCGCGGAGGTCCCGATGAGCATCGACACGGGGACGTCCGCCGAGACGAGGGTCACGTAACCCGCCCGGCTCCCGCCCGGGGTGGCCTGGCCGGGCGTCGCCGCACCGTTCGGAAGGGCGCCCGCGGTCGGGATGTTGCCCGGGATGTTCGGCTGGCCCGCGAACGGGTCGGCGTAGAGGGGCGGCGCGCCGGTCTGGCGCGCCGGCGTCGGCTCGAAGCGCACCCAGCCGGCGTCCTCGAAGTACAGCTCGGGCCAGGTATGCGCCTGCCGCGCCGAGACGAGGTACTGGCCGACCACGTCGCCGTCCGCGCGGCCGGGCAGGAAGCCGACCGCCATCCGCGCCGGGATGCCGAGCATCCGCGCCATGATCGTCATCGTCGTGGCGTACTGGACGCAGTACCCCTGCCGGTCGGTGAGGAAGTCCCAGACGGCGTCGTCCGAGCGCGGCGGCGGCACGTCGGTGGAGTACCGGAACTCCTGCGCGTTGCGGAGGAACGACTGGAGCGCGACCGCCGCGTCGTAGGTGTTCGTCGTCCCGTCGACGACCCGCTCGGCGAGCGCCTTGATGTCCGCGGCGTGGGGCGTGTCCGGCACGTCGAGGTACGTGCCACCGTCGCCCGGTCGGCCGGGGCGCTCCCTCCGGAGCTCGTCGGCGGTCAGGCCGCGGGGGTGCACCTCGATGGAGAAGCTCAGCCCCCGGGTCGTGCCGCGCGTGGCCACCACCTCGTCGTCCTGGGCGTCGTACAGCCACCCGCCGCCGACGTCGACCGTCCGGGGCTCCGTGGGGACCGGCAGCCGGTCCTGGTTCAGGGCGAGGACCTCGACGTCGAGCGTCTTCACCTTCTCGGGGTCCGTCTGCACGTCGGGGTCGGGCCAGAGCAGGCCGTCGGCGTCGTGCAGCTCGGGCTGGCGGGCGTCGGGCTGCCACCGGACGCCGTCGAAGTCGCTCAGGGAGTACATCCGCAGCGCGTCGACGACCGACCCGTCCCCGCGGTAGCGCAGGAGCGTGCGGTCCGAGCGGTCCTCGAGGTCGGCGCGCATGTCGAGGTCCGTGGAGATCCGCAGGGGGCTGTCGATGCCCTCGGCGCCCCACCCCGACGGCAGCGTCACGGAGCCGTGGAACGGCAGCGCCGTCGTCGCGGTCGTGAGCACGAGCGCCACGGCGGCGAGCCCCGCTGCGGCGGCGGCGGCCACGGGCAGCTCCTGCGCAGTGGTCCGGTCGTTGCGACGCGACCGCCTCCGCGTGAGCACCAGCAGCATGAGGTAGCAGGTGCCCGTCACGAAGGCGAGTCCCAGGCCGGGGTCGCGCTCGAAGCTGATGGCGGGCGCCCACAGCGCCACGAGCGGCAGCCCGGCGAGCGCCCCGCGGCCGAAGCCGAGCGCGAAGAGCTCGGCGACCAGGTACGCGAGCACGGCGCCGGCCACGACGAGCAGCTCGATGCCGCGGGTCGGCTGGACGGGGATCCGTCCGTCGGCGATCGCCTGGACCCCGGAGTCGATCAGCAGGCGGAGCCGCTCGACCGTCTCGGGGGTGGGGCGGGGGACCGTGAGACCGGGAAGCGGGTCGCCGTACCACGCGGCCACCGCGAGCGCCGCGGCCAGGAGCCCCCACGCCGTCGGGGCGAGGCGCGAGCGCACGAGCTGACGCAGCACCGCGACCAGCAGCGCCACGGGGAGAACGACCCAGATCGCGGTCGACCACCATGCGCCCGGCGCGACGAGCACGCCTATGGTCCGCACGCCGGCCAGCACGGCGACCACGAGCACCACCGTGCCGAGCCACAGGCGCGGCCCGCTGACCCGCGTGCCCCGCGTCACCGCAGGGCCGCCATCTCGTCCGAGCTGCGCAGCCGGTCCCAGGCGGCAGCGATGTCCTCGCCCGGTTCGACGCCGACCACGCGCCAGCCCGCGCGGCGCAGCGCCTCGAGCGTGTGGGTGTCGTCGCCGGCGTCGGAGTGCAGCGCGCGCCCGAGGCGCACCATCGCCCAGCCGAGGTTCGCGTCGCCCAGTCGCGCCAGCGACGCGAGGGCGTCGGGCTCGAGCCCGCCGACGACGGCGAAGACGAACTCCGCGCCGGCGGCGTCGTGGGTGAGCATGTCGATCGCCGAGCGGAGCCAGGCGTCCCGCGTCATGCGGTTCGGCGGCAGGGTGAGGTCCACGGTCTGGTCGAGCAGCGCGTCGGCGGCCGTGCCGTCGACGTCCGTGGCGTGGTGCTCGGCGAGCGTCCGGGTGGCCGAGCCGCCCAGCAGCCGGACGCGGTGCCCGGACCGCATGAGGGCCAGCCCGACGGACGCGGCCACGGAGATGGACCACTCGGCGACGCCGTCCTCCTCCGGGATGTCGAGGAGAACGCTGACGGGCCGGCGGGCGGACCGCTCGTCCTGACGGACCATGAGCTCGGAGCGGCGGGCGCTCGTGCGCCAGTGCACCCGTCGCAGGTCGTCGCCGGGGCGGTAGTCCCGCAGGGAGGCGTCGTCGGCGGCGGGCATGCGGGTGCCGACGGCGGCCCGGTCCACGTCCGTCGAGGCCGACCGGGTGTCCATGTCCAGGGTCGTGACCTTCGGCCGCACGGCCACGCGCATCGGCTCACCGAGCGGTCCGGCCCAGCGGGCGACGCCGAAGAGGTCCATGCGCTGCACTTGGAGAGGACCGATGGACCAGCGCCCCCGGTGCGCGGGGTGGATCTGGTAGGTGAGGCGCAGGGTGCCGCGGGTGCGGTGCACGCGGGCCCGGAGCCCGGAGGATCCGGAGAGCTCCCGGGCGGCCTGCTCGGCGATGTCCAGCCGGTCGAGGCGGTGCGCGGTGCCTGTGCTGGAGAGCTCCACCTCCACGACCGCCGAGTCGCCGACGGTGACCGGGTGGGGGAGCACCCGGCGGAGGAAGCGCAGACCTCCGCGGGCCACCGTCCGTACCTGCAGGGTGAGGACGACGAGGCCGAACGTGACGACGGCGAGCAGGAGCAGGCCGACGCGCGTGAGCGTCGGCACGCCCAGCAGGACCCCCGTGACGGTGACGAGCGTCCCGACGGCGGCGAGGCCCAGGCCGCGCTGCGTGATCTGGACGCGCCGCCGCATCAGGCCAGCGCCCTGCGATCGGGCGCGGCCGCGCGCTCGGAGAGGGGGAGCCGGGTGCGCGCGACGATGGCGGTGATGCTCTCGGTCACGGAGTGCCCGGCGAGGCGTGCGTCGGTGCTCGGCAGGAGGCGGTGGGCGAGGACCGGGACGGCGAGGTCCTGGATGTCGTCCGGCAGCACGTGGTCGCGGCCGGACATAGCGGCCAGCGCCTTGGCCGCCCGGAGCAGCTGGATGGCAGCCCGGGGCGAGGCGCCCAGGCGCAGCATCGGGTCGTTCCGGGTGGCGTCGGCCAGCGAGACGACGTACTGCTTGATGCCCGGCGCGGCGTACAGCCGGCGCGTGAGCGCGACCATCTCGGCGATGCGGTCGAGGCTGCACACGGGCGTGACGGCCGTCAGGGGGTCGGTGGTCTCCTGCCGCTCGAGCATCTCCACCTCGGCGTGGGCGCTCGGGTAGCCGACGCTCAGGCGGGCCATGAACCGGTCGCGCTGCGCCTCGGGGAGGGCGTAGGTGCCCTCCATCTCGATGGGGTTCTGGGTGGCGATGACGAGGAACGGCCGCGGCAGGTGGTGCGTCGTGCCGTCGATCGTGGCCTGGGCCTCCTGCATGCACTCCAAGAGCGCCGACTGGGTCTTCGGCGAGGCGCGGTTGATCTCGTCCGCGATGACGATGTTCGCGAAGACGGGGCCGGGGCGGAACTCGAACTCGTGGTCGGCCTGCCGGTAGATCGTCACGCCGGTCAGGTCGCTGGGCAGCAGGTCGGGCGTGAACTGGATGCGGCTCACGGTGCAGTCCACCGAGCGCGCCAGCGCCTTGGCGAGCGTCGTCTTGCCGACGCCGGGGACGTCCTCCAGCAGCAGGTGTCCTTCGGCGAGGAACACCGCCACGGTCAGCCGGACCAGGTCGCTGCGCCCGGAGATGACCGTCTCCATGGAGGCGCGCACGGCGTCGGCCGTCTCGGCCAGGGCGTCGAGCTCCGCGGGCGCGGGCAGGTGGTGCATGTCGACCCCTTCGTCGTTCGGGTTGCAGCCGAAGCGTAACCGTCGCCCACCTCGCCCGGGGGCGGGTGACCACCCGGGTTCCGGGAGCCTCTCCGACGGCCCGTAACTCCCCTCCACATCGCTCCACCTGTGGATGGTGCCGGGCCTCCACCGCGCTCCACCGGGCGCCCGATGGCTCCGTTTGGGGGCGTTTTCGTCCGGTTTCGCCGTGGCGAGGACACGCCGCGGCCGTCCTCGCACCGCTGGTCCCTCCACCGCGCTCCACCGCGCTGACCTGCGCGAACGTCGCATCGTCAGCGCGACGCCGCAGAACTCACCCTTCCGCGTGGAGGGTTGTGGAGTAAGGTGGAGGCACTTGGGGAGGAGTGGCCTCGCTGCGGGGTGGGAGGGGGAGCGGTGTCCGACGACGCGAACGCGTACGCCCCGTTCCTGGGCACCTACACCCCGCGCCTGGACGACAAGGGCCGGCTGATCCTGCCGGCCAAGTTCCGCGCCCAGCTGGCCCCCGGTCTCGTGATGACGCGCGGCCAGGAGCGGTGCCTCTTCGTCTTCCCGATGTCGGAGTTCCGCCGGATGCACGAGCAGATCCGGACGGCGCCCGTCACCAGCAAGCAGGCCCGCGACTACCTCCGGGTCTTCCTCTCCGGGGCGCACGACGAGATCCCGGACAAGCAGGGCCGCCTGTCGATCCCGGCGGCGCTGCGCTCCTACGCCGGCCTCGACCGGGACGTCGCCGTCATCGGCGCCGGCACCCGGGTCGAGATCTGGGACGCCGCGGCCTGGGAGACGTACCTGGCCGAGCAGGTGGCCGTCTACGCGGAGACCTCGGAGGAGGTGCTGCCCGGTGCGTTCTAGGTGACCCAGCGGCCCACCCGCACGGTGAGGTCTCTCCCCGCCCGCTCTGGCGCACTTCCCCGGTGCCAGAGGTGGCCGCGGAGGGAGACCTGGTCGGGCGGTTGGAGGGCCCCCGACCAGCAACGTTCGACGAGGAGGAGCGATGGCCGAGCAGCCCGCACGGGTCCACGTGCCCGTGCTGCTGGAGCGGTGCGTCGAGCTGCTCGCGCCCGCCGTCGCAGCGCCGGGTGCCGTCCTCGTCGACATGACGCTGGGCCTCGGCGGGCACGCCGAGGCGTTCCTGGGTCGGTTCGCGCAGCTGCGCGTCGTCGGCATCGACCGCGACCCGGCCGCCCTCGCGCACGCGTCTGAGCGCCTGGCGCGGTTCGGCGACCGGTTCACCCCCGTGCACGCGGTCTACGACGAGGTGCTCGACGTCGTCCGACGCACCACCGGGCGACCGGTGCAGGGCGTCCTCGCCGACCTGGGCGTCTCGTCGATGCAGCTCGACGAGGCGGACCGCGGCTTCGCGTACGCCCAGGACGCGCCGCTCGACATGCGCATGGACCCGACGTCGTCGCTCACCGCGGCCGACGTCCTCAACACCTACCCGGAGGAGGACCTCGTGCGGATCCTGCGTACGTACGGCGAGGAGCGCTTCGCGCCGCGCATCGCGCGCGCCGTCGTCGCCGCCCGCCGGCAGGCCCCCCTGGAGCGCACCGCCGAGCTGGTGGCGCTCGTCCGCACGGCGATCCCGGCCGCGGCCCGGACGACGGGCGGCAACCCCGCCAAGCGCACCTTCCAGGCGATCCGTATCGAGGTGAACGACGAGCTCGGCGTCCTCGAGCGGGCGCTGCCCGCCGCCGTCGAGTCCGTCGCCGTGGGCGGCCGGATCCTCGTGCTCGCCTACCACTCCCTCGAGGACCGCCTCGTGAAGCGGGCCCTCGCTGCCGGTGCGACGTCCACCGCGCCGGCCGGCCTGCCCGTCGAGCCCGAGACGCACCGCCCGTACCTGCGCCTGCTCACCCGCGGTGCCGAGCTCGCGGACGACGCCGAGCGCGCCGCCAACCCGCGGTCCGCCTCGGTCCGGCTCCGCGCTGCCGAGCGGCTCCGGGAGACCCCCACGCACGTGCGGACCGTCCGCGGGAGGTGGGCCGCGTGAGCGCCGCCGCCTCGGGCGCCCTCCGGGCC
>JAEWYD010000124.1 GCA_023462275.1 Actinomycetes bacterium | reverse complement strand
CACGTGCACGCCGTCGCGCAGGAGGGGCGCGGCGAAGCCCAGCCGGACCGCCGAGTCGTGGTTGCCGGGCGTCACCACCACCGCCGCGCGCTCGGCCAGCCGCCGCAGCGCGTCGCCGAGCAGCTGGACCGCCTCGACGGGCGGCACAGCGCGGTCGTAGACGTCCCCCGCCACGACGACGGCGTCCACCGCCTCGCTGCGCACCACCTCGACCAGGTGGTCGAGGAACGCGGCCTGGTGGGCGAGCAGATCGACCCCGTGCAGCGTGCGACCGAGGTGCCAGTCGCTCGTGTGGAGGATCCGCATGGGCCGGACGGTACCCGCCGCCGCCGACACCCCCGGGACCGACACCCGGCGCCGCCGCCCGGTCCCGCGGCGCCCCGCGAGCGCCCCGTCGGCGGCCGCGCGAAGCCGGGCAGATCGGACACACCATGTGAGAAGGCCCGGCCGCACCGAAGCCGGGGTGAAAGGATCCCGGGTGAGATCTCACCCGGGCGGTCAAGGGCTCCGGCCGAGCCGCCGATGAGGTCATCGACGTCCCCCTGCGCGCCGTCGCGGGGCGGCTGCGCTCGCACCCAGGAGGAATCCATGCCGTCACCCGACGAGCCCGGCCGCGGGCTTCGTCTCGTCCAGGACACCGACGAGGCCTACCCGACCCTCACCACGCCGTTCCACGACCTCGACGAGTACGTACGCCTGCCCCGCATGTCGGGTCTCGTGCTCTCGCCGGACGGCTCGCGGCTCGTCACGCAGGTCTCCACGCTGAACCACGACGGCACGAAGACGCACACCGCGTTGTGGGAGGTGTACCCGACGCGCGCCCGTCCGGCCCGCCGCCTCACGCGCAGCGCCCAGGGCGAGTCCGGTGCGGCCTTCACGCCCGACGGCGACCTGCTGTTCACGTCCTCGCGCCCCAACGCCGACGCCGCGGACGACGAGAACGACGAGACCCAAGCCCTGTGGGTGCTGCCGGCCGGCGGCGGCGAGGCCCGCATCGTGGCCAACCGGCCCGGCGGCGTCTCCACCGTGAAGACGGCCCGCTCCTCCTACGCCGTCGTGTTCGCGACGAACATGCTGCCGCGCGCGGTCGACGGCGCCGACGACGAGCGCCTCCGCAAGCTCCGCAAGGAGAAGAAGGTCTCGGCGGTCCTGCACGACGGCTACCCGGTGCGCCACTGGGACAAGGACCTGGGCCCCGGCGCCACCCACCTGCTCGGCTGGCACTTCAAGTCCGGCGACGACGTCGCCCGGTCCGTCGAGGTCGCGAGCCTCTCCGTCGAGCACCTCAAGGTCTCCGACCTCACGCCGAACCCCGGGCAGGCGCTGCTGGAGTCGGAGTTCGACCTGTCGCCCGACGGCACCTTCGTCGTCTCGACGTGGCTCGTGCCCATGGGTCGCGGCGCCTCCCGCACCGTACTCGTCCGCATCGACCTGGACTCCCAGCAGCGCACGGTGCTGGTCGACGACGCGGGCGCCGACCTCGGCGCGCCGGTCATCTCGCCGGACGGCACCGCCGTCGCCTACACGCGCACCACGATCGCCACGCCGACGACGGCGCCGCGCCAGACGCTGGAGCTCCTCCCGCTCGGCACGGGCCCGGGCCAGCACTCCGAGCCCCGCACCGTCGCGCCGTCGTGGGACCGCTGGACGACCGGCCACCAGTGGCTGCCCGACGGCTCCGGGCTGCTCGTGACGGCGGACCAGGACGGCCGCGCGCCGGTCTTCCACGTCCACGTCGACACGGACGAGGTCGAGCAGCTCACGCAGGACGACTACTCCTACTCGGACGTGCAGGTCGCCCCCGACGCCTCCGTCGCGTACGCGCTGCGGGCCTCCTACCTCGCGCCGGCCCACCCCGTGCGGATCCACCTCGTCGGGGACGAGCTGCGGCCCCGTGGCTCCGTCACCGTGCTGCGCGCGCCGGCGCCGCCGCCCACCCTGCCCGGCCGCCTCACCGAGGTGCGGACGACGACGGGCGAGGGCGAGGACGCGCACGAGGTCCGGGCGTGGCTCTGCCTGCCCGACGACGCCTCGGACGCCAACCCCGCCCCGCTGCTGCTGTGGATCCACGGCGGCCCGCTGGGCTCGTGGAACTCCTGGTCGTGGCGGTGGAACCCGTGGCTGATGGTGGCCCAGGGCTACGCCGTCCTGCTGCCCGACCCGACGCTCTCGACGGGCTACGGCCAGGCGAACGTGCAGCGCGGCTGGGGCGCGTGGGGCGCCGCGCCCTACACCGACCTCATGGCGATCACCGACGCCGCGCTGCGGTCCGGCGACCTCGACGCCAACCGGACGGCGGCCATGGGCGGCTCGTTCGGCGGCTACATGGCCAACTGGATCGCCGGGCAGACCGACCGCTTCGACGCGATCGTGACCCACGCCAGCATCTGGGCCCTCGACCAGTTCGGCCCGACGACGGACCTCTCGTTCTACTGGGAGCGCGAGGTCGGCCCGGACATGATCGAGAAGTACTCGCCGCACCACCACGTCGCGAACATCCGCACGCCGATGCTCGTCGTGCACGGCGACAAGGACTACCGGGTGCCGATCGGCGAGGGCCTGCGGCTCTGGTACGACCTGCTCTCGGCGTCGGGCCTGCCCGCGGACGAGGACGGCACGGCCGTGCACCGGTTCCTGTACTTCCCGGACGAGAACCACTGGGTGCTCAGCCCGCAGCACGCCAAGCTCTGGTACCAGGTGGTGCTCGGCTTCCTCGCCGAGCACGTGCTGGCCAAGGGCGCCCCGACGCTGCCGGAGGCGCTGGGCTGACCAGCCCCGCCCGACCACCACGAGGGCCCGTCGCGATCGCTCGCGGCGGGCCCTCGTGCGTGTGCCGTCAGGACCCGCTGGTCGCGTCGAGGACGCGGCCGACCTCGGTGAGCGCCCAGTGGGTGTGCACGATCTCCCACCCCGGTCCGCCCCCGGGCTCGGCCACGCGCCGGAACACCTCCGTGGTGTTCCACCGCATCACGCCCTCGCCCCCGGTCGACTCGAACCGGTAGCTGAGCACCGCCAGGTCGCCCGCGGCGCACACGGCCGGCTCGACGAACGCGTAGCTGTCGATGTGCACCGTCCCGCGCACGCCGTCGTACATGGCGGCGAGCGCCGCCCGGCCGTCGAGGCGCGTCGGCTGCCAGGGGTCGAAGTACGTGACGTCGTCGGCGCTGAGCTCGAGGAACCCGTCGGGGTCACCCGCACCCCACCGGTCCATCGCGGCGGTTTCCAGGGCCAGGAGCTCGGCGAGCAGGTCGCCGTCGTGGTTGATCATGACCCGCACCCTAGGACCGGTGACCGACACGGCCGGGGAACGGCGTCAGGCCGGGGCCGACGCCAGCCCGACGGCACCGCCGTCGCCGGTCAGCTCCAGCGGGATCGTGCCGCTGATGCCGATGAGGTCCAGCATGTCGCGGACCAGGCCGGGCGGGTCGCGCAGGATGGCGGTCGAGCCCTCCTCCTTCGCCAGCCGGTGCAGCTGGAGGATGAACGCGATGCCGGACGAGTCGATGAACGTCACCTCGGCGACGTCGACGACGTAGGGGCCGCCGCGCTGCACGAGCTCCACCATCGCGGCGCTGGCCTGGTCGCGGAGGGAGGCGTCGATGTCGCCGCGGAGGCGGACGCATGCGCGGCCGTTGTCGTCGCACACGTCGATCTGGCCCTGCTCGGGCAGGTCGTGGTCCACAGCACCTCTTCGTCTCGCGGCCGGTGTTCGCCACCCAGTTGGACGATCGGGCCGGGCCCGGAGTTCCACGCTGCGGTGCGCAGACCCGGGGGGTCGCAGGCGAGCGTAGAACATCGCGGCGTTGATCGCCCGCGAGGGGACCCTCAGTCCGGTTGGCCGTCCTCGGCGTCGGTCACGTCGGCGACCGTCGCGCCGAGCGCCAGGACGAGCCGGCTGCCGTCGACCGTCGCGGCCACCCCGTGGGCGCCGCCGCCGATCGACACGGCCTGCCCGGGGACCCGCGCGTCGGCCACCACGGGCCAGGCGTGCGTCGCCCCGAAGGGCGTGATCGTGCCGCGCTCGTACCCGGTCACCTCGCGCGCGACGGCGGCGTCCGGCATCGACAGGCGCGAGACGCCGAGCAGCGCCCGGAGCTTCGGCCACGAGATGGTCCGGCCACCCGGCACCAGGACGAACAGGTAGTCGTCCGGGCCGCGCCGCACGACGATCGTCTTGACGATCTGCTCGGGCCGCAGCTTCCGCGCGGCGGCGGCCTCGGCGAGGCTGCGGACGGCGGCGTGCCGGGTGATGCGGAAGCGCAGCCCGCTCGCCTCGAGGGCCGCGCGGGCGCGCGCCTCGCCGTCGGACGGGGCGGGCTCGGTGGAGGGCTCGCTCATCGCCCCATCGTCACACGGGACCCGACGGCGCTCAGACGGGGCTGCGACCCCGCCGCCCGAAGCCGGCGCTCACGTGAGCCTGCCGAACTCGGCGACCTCGGCGCGCAGCTCGGCGGCGAGGGCGGCGAGTCCCGCCCCCCGGCCCGCACCCGCGGCGTCAGCGATCTGCTCGACCTGGTCGCTCATGCCCGACACCAGGGCGTTGATGTGCTGGAACGCCTCGGCGGCCGCCGTCGAGGCCTGCAACGCGGCGTCGACCTGCACGGAGATGTCGCGCGAGCTGCTCTCGGACTCCTCGGAGAGGGTCCGCACCTCGTGGGCCACCACGGCGAAGCCCTTCCCCGCCTCGCCCGCGTGCGCCGCCTCGATGGTGGCGTTGAGCGCGAGGAGCCGGGTGCGGCCCGCGATCTGCTGGATGAGGCGCACGGCCGCCTGAATCTCCGCCGAGCTCTCCTCGAGCGTGGTGACCGTCGCCATCGACGCGAGCGCCGCCCCGGCCGCCTCCTGCGAGGCGGTGGAGAGCTCCCCGGCGGAGCGTGCGAGGTCCTCGGCGGCCCCGGCGACGGCGTCGGCGACCTGGACCAGCCGTTCCCCGAGCTCCGCCCGGCGCCGGTGCTCGTCGGTGGCCCGGCCCGCGGCTGCGGCGAGCGCCGCGCGGCCCTCGTC
>JAEWYD010000123.1 GCA_023462275.1 Actinomycetes bacterium | reverse complement strand
GGCTGGGGCGTCGACGCGCTGCCCGCGCCGGCCGCGGCCGCCGTGCTCCTCGGCGCCGTCGGGCTCGCCGCCGTGCTCCGGCTCCTGGCGCGGCCCGCGGACCCGGCATAGCCGCGCCGATCTCGTCTACGTGAGCCTCGCCCCGCGGGCCTGGTGTAGACGAAACCGAGGACGGGTGCGCCCGCGGCACCGTCCGCGGTCGCCTCGCCGATCTGCAACTAGGCTGGCGGTGTGTACGAGGGCGCGGTCCAGGACCTGATCGACGAGCTCGGGCGGCTGCCCGGCGTCGGTCCCAAGAGCGCCCAGCGGATCGCCTTCCACCTGCTGGCCGCCGACCCGGCCGACGTCAAGCGCCTCGCCGACGTCCTCACCGAGGTCAAGGCCCGCGTCCGCTTCTGCTCCGTCTGCGGCAACGTGTCGCAGGAGGAGCAGTGCCGCGTCTGCCGCGACCCCCGGCGCTCACCGACGGTGATCTGCGTGGTGGAGGAGCCGAAGGACGTCGTCGCGATCGAGCGCACCCGCGAGTTCCGCGGCAAGTACCACGTGCTCGGCGGCGCCATCAACCCGATCGCCGGCGTCGGCCCGGACGACCTGCGGATCGCCCAGCTGCTGACCCGCCTCGCCGACGGCCAGGTGACCGAGGTGATCCTCGCCACCGACCCCAACGTCGAGGGCGAGGCCACGGCCACCTACCTCGCGCGCCTGCTCGTCCCCATGGGCCTGCGGGTCACGCGCCTTGCCTCCGGCCTCCCGGTCGGCGGGGACCTGGAGTACGCCGACGAGGTCACGCTGGGTCGTGCCTTCGAGGGACGGAGACAGATCAATGCCTGACATCCCGCGGATCCCGCGCCCGGAGAGCCCGGACGGCGGTGCCCCGGCCAGCAGCGAGCCCGTCCCCCAGGACCTCGCCACCATGGCCGATTCCACCTCGCAGGAGGTGCAGCGCTTCGTCACCACCGTGACCGAGGTCGCGGCGGGTGCCAACCCCGAGGTCGCGATCCCGCTGCTGCTCCTGGCGGTCTCCGACGTCCTGGCCGCGGGCGCGCGCCTGGGTGCCATGGTCGACGTCGTCCCGGCGGAGCGCTTCGAGCCCGACGTCGGCCCGGACGACGACCTGGACCCGCTCGGCCAGGCTCTCGAGAACCTGTTCGAGGGCATCGACGACTACACCGAGGTGGACGACCCGGTGCTCGGCACGGAGCTCGTGCGCTCGACGGTGTCCGGCGACCTCGTACTCATCGCGGGGGCCCTCGCGCAGGGGCAGCGGCACTACGACGCCGGGCAGGTCATCGAGGCGCTCTGGTGGTGGCAGTACTCCTACCTGGCGAACTGGGGCGAGCGGGCGTCCGCCGTCCTGCGCATGCTCCAGGCCGTGCTGGCCCACCTGCGGCTCGACGTGGACGACGACGTCGCCGCGGAGGCGGAGTTCCGCGCCCTCCACCCGTGACGGGCGGGATCGACCTCGCGCAGCTTCCCCTCACCACGGTCGTCCTGCTCGTGCTCGCCGCGTGCGCGGCGGGCTGGGTCGACGCCGTCGTGGGCGGTGGCGGGCTGATCCAGCTGCCGGCGCTGCTGCTGGTCCCGGGGATCGCCCCGGTGCAGGCCCTGGGGACGAACAAGCTCGCGTCGATCATGGGCACCAGCACGAGCGCCGTCGTGTACTACCGACGCGTGGGGCCGGACCTGCGCACCGCGGCGCCGATGGCGGCCGCCGCCCTCGCGGGAGCCGCCGGCGGTGCTGCTCTGGCCAGCGCGCTGCCCGGCGAGGTGATCGAGCCGATCGTGCTCGTGGCGCTCGTCGGCGTCGCGGCGTGGACGGTGGCGCGGCCGACGATCGGCGCGGAGACCCGGCTGCGCTGGGGCGGCCGGCGGCACGTGGTGGCCGCGGCGCTGCTCGGTGCGGGGGTGGGCGCGTACGACGGGCTCGTCGGTCCCGGGACGGGCACGTTCCTGGTGATCGGCCTGGTGGCCCTGCTCGGCTACGGGTTCCTGGAGGCGTCGGCCCACGCGAAGATCATCAATGCGCTCACGAACCTCGGCGCGCTCGTGGTCTTCGCCCTCGCGGGCGCCCCGGTGTGGCGGCTCGGCCTGCTCATGGGTGCGGGCAACATCGCGGGCGCGTACCTGGGCGCGCGGATGGCCGTGGCTCGCGGGAGCGGGTTCGTCCGCGTGGTGTTCCTGGTCGTCGTCGGCGCGCTGATCCTGCGGCTGGGCTGGGACGTCGTCACGCGCTGACGCCGCACGTCAGAGCAGGCCGGCGTCCGGGCCGAAGAGCGGCGCGAGCCGGTCCCACCGGCTGATCTCGCAGCCGTCGTGCCGGTCGAACCGCGCGTGGACCTCCTGGCCGTCGACGGTCCCGTCGACCGTGGCGGTCTGCGGGCCGCCCCACTGCTCGGTGCACGAGGTCCCCGGCGGCGTCGGCTCGAAGGCCGTCGTGCCGCCTGCCGCCGCGAGCGCCGCGCAGGCCGCCGCCGCGTCGGGGTGGTCCCCGCCGACGGGCTCGCACGTGAGCGTGAAGGTCGTCACGGCGCCCTCGCCCGTCGCGTCGACCGAGACGGTGAGGTCGGCGGCGACCGGCGCCGCGGACGTCGGGTCCGTGGGCGTGGGTGAGGGCGCCGTGGCGCCGTCGGACGACGTCGGCTCGTCCGGTCCGGGGGTGGGCTCGCCGGCGCCGGGGCGCCCGGCCGAGGCC
>JAEWYD010000122.1 GCA_023462275.1 Actinomycetes bacterium | reverse complement strand
AGCTGGGCGCGACCGCCGTCGTCGGCACCCGTCAGGGCTGAGCGAGCGCGGCCGCGAGCCGGGCCAGGAGCTCGGCCTGGGCGCTCACGACGAGCGCCCCGGCGTCCGCCAGCGGAACCCACCGCACCCGGTCCAGCTCCGGGAATCGGACGCGCCGCCCCGAGCGCGGGGGCCACTCCATCTCGAACGTCCCCGGGACGACGTCGGCCGGGTCGAGGTCCGCCTCACGCGCCCAGGAGCGCACCACCTTCCCGCCCCGCTGCCGCACCTCGCCCAGATCCAGGTCGGCGCCGCGCCCCGGGGGCGCCGGGAGGCCGAGCTCCTCACTGAACTCGCGCAGGGCCGCGTCGTGCGCCGGCTCGTCGGGGGTGTGCTCGCCCTTGGGGACCGTCCACGCCCCGGCATCGCGCCGCGCCCACAGCGGCCCGCCCATGTGGCCCAGCAAGACCTCGACGCCGGCCGCCGTCCGGCGGAACAGCAGCAGGCCCGCGCTCGTCGACGCCATGACGACAGTCTGGCCCGTCACCGGCAGGCGGCACCGGGAGATACGGTGGAGCCCGCCGGCGCGGCGCCGGGTCGGACGAAGGAGGGCCCGTGAGGTTGTCGCTCGCGACGGCACTGCGGTCGATCACCGGTCCCTACCGGTCCGACAACCAGGACTCCCTCGGCTCCTCCACCGACTACGTCTTCGTGGCGGACGGCGTCGGCGGGCACGTGGGCGGCGACGTCGCGTCCTGGACCATCACCCACCGCCTCATGGCGAGCCTGGCGACGGTCGCGACCCAGCGGCTGACCGAGGAGGCGCTGCGCGAGCTCGTGGCGGTCGCGAACGCCGAGCTCCGCCTGCGTGGTGATCGGGAGCCGGCCCTGGCGGGCATGTCGACCACGCTCACGGGCGTCTTCTGCGGCGACGACACGGTGCGCGTCGTGCACATCGGCGACTCGCGCGCCTACCTGGTGCGTGACGGCGTCGGGCGGCGCATGACGCGGGACGACTCGCTCGTCCAGCTGCTGCTGGACCAGGGCACCATCGACGACGCCGAGGCCGCCTTCCACCCCCACCGCAACATCATCCTGCACTCGCTCTCCGGCGACCTGGACGACGCCGCGTCGCTCACGGTGCACGTCGTCCCCGCGAGCCCCGGCGACCGCTGGCTGGTGTGCAGCGACGGCCTCACGGACTACGTCGACGAGGCGGAGATCCTTCGCCTGCTGGCCATGGGCACCGTCGAGGAGGCGGCCGACGCGCTCGTGGCTGCCGCCCTCGAGGCGGAGACCCACGACAACGTGTCGGTCGGGGTCGCGGAGGTGGTCCTCGCCCAGGACGACGCGCGGCCGTACCGGTGCCTCGGCGCGGCCGCCGCCCCGGAGGTGGGCGAGGCGGCCGACCTGTCGGGCTGACCGCGCCGGCGCGGCCTCAGCGCGCGTAGCGGAGCAGCGCCGGCGCGTGCGAGCACTCCTCGCCGATGCGGATGTCGGCCGCCACGGCGCCCACCTCCCGCAGCCGCCACAGGTCGCCGACGAGCCGGTCCCGGACCGCGGCGGGCTCGAGCGTGTTCACGTTGATCTTCGTCCCGCCCTCGAAGCCAGCGAGCACCGACGTCCGCCACTTCACGACGACGTGCCACGGCAGCCCCTCATCGGCTGCCGGCGGGCGGTGGTGCCACTCCTCGTTGGTCGGCACGGCCACGCCCGTCGCGGCGTGCACCGCGTGCAGCAGGTCGCTCATGGCCCGCAGCTCGGCAGGCCGATGCTCCCAGGGCAGCTGGTGGTGGCTGGTGGAGTACACCTCGACGCTCGGGTACCGGTGCCCGACGCCGGCCACGGCCACCGCGTGCTCGTTCTCCGCGACGACCAGGCGCTGCGCCGCCGCGTGGTCGACGACGCCGACGTAGACCCGCGGGTCCTCCCGCAGCCGCGCCAGCACCCGGTCCATCTGCGGACCGTGCTCGTCGATCGCCACCAGCTGCTTGTGGAGGTGGTCGAACGAGGCGCCGGCGGGGCGGAGCCAGTTCTGGAACGCCGCCACGTAGCGCGCCGCCGGCTGGTCCTCGTACAGCGACCGCATGGCCGCGACCGTGAAGGCCAGGTAGTCGGCGTGCTCGGCCGGGGTGAGGGTCCCCGACCCGGCGAGCCGGTCGTCCGTCTCGGCGTCGTCCGCGAAGTGCCGGCGGGCGATCACGACGTCGTGCGTGCCGGCGAAGAGGTCGACCGCGTGGGCGAGCCACGCGTCCTCGGGGACGGCCGCCCACTGCGCGTCCGAGACGTCCTGGGACGCCAGGCGCCGCCGCAGGATCGCGAGCACGTGCTCCCGCCCGCGCGGGGTGGCGACGTAGCGGTCCGCCCGAGCCCGGACGTCGGCCGGCACCTCGTAGCCGTGGTTGGCGCGCCAGTAGTCGACGGAAAGGATCTCGAAGAGGTTGGGCACGCGGCGCAGCTCGGCGAGCGTGTCGAACACGCGCTCCGCAGGGACGCCCTCGAGGACCTGCGTGACGCCGTCCGGCCCGCGGACCAGGCGCGACTTCTCCGGCGGCGTCTCGAGGTACCGCTGCGGGCAGAAGGCGCAGTGCGCGCCGTCGGCCGCGTGGTCGACGGGCTGCGGCGCGCGGTCCGGGACGGCGAGCGGGCGGTGCGCCCGGCCCGGGACGGTCCAGACGACCGTGCCCGTCACGGCGTTGACCTGCTTGACCGTGCCGTCCGGGAGCCGCACCAGGGGCGGCGGGCGGTCGGTCATCTGGCACCTGCGCGCACGGCCCCACCCTAGCCGGGGCAGAAGAAGGCCCCGGACCCGCCACGGGGGCGTGCGGGCCCGGGGCCGCTTGCCCCGCCGACCCGGGCGGCGGGGACACTCAGGGACCGTCAGGGACGGTGCGCACCGCCACGGCCGTGGTCGTCGGTGGCCGTCGCGGCGGGCGCGGTGGCCGTCGCGTCGTCGGCGGTCGTGACGTCGTCGGCCGCGCCGTCCTCGGGCGCCTCGGTCTCGGGCGTCTCGGTCTCCGGCGTCTCGGTCTCGGGGGCGTCGACGTCGCCGCCGCGGCGCTCGGCGTTGCGCTCGTGGGCGCGCTCGGCGATCTCCTGGCCGTCGACGCCGCCGTCGCGGGCGTCCGCCGCGACGGACTGGCCGAACTGCGCAGCCTCGGGCAGCTCGGGGAGGCCGGTCGCGTCGTCGCCGGGCTCCGCGGTCGCGTCGTCCGTGGCTTCGTCGCCGGGCTCGGCCGTCTCGGTGGGCTCGGCGGTGGGCTCGGTCGTCTCCGTCGGCTCGGCGGTCGGCTCGGCCGTCGCCGAACCGTCCACCACGGCGGGGTCCGCCTGCGACGCGTCCGCGGCGTACGCGGCGGCGCCGCCGGTCGCGGCGATGGCGACCGCGATGCCTGCCGCGGTCGCCTTGGCAGGCACGGACAGTGCGGCCAGCTTGGCGGCCACGACGGCGAGAGCGCTCATGCTTCCTCCGGAGTCTGCGGGGCCCTGCCCCGTGACGGACGTGTCAGCTGGGTCATCGCCCCCGCACCCCGGAGGGATACGGCCCCGCGCCGAGGAGTTCTGCTAGGCGCGCGCCGCGGCCGGTGCCGCCGTCACCGCGTCGAGGCCGCGGGTGCTCGCGCCGGTCCCCGGGGCCTCGTCGGCACCCGCGTTCCCCGACGCGCTCTCGGACGCACTCTCGGACGGAGCGTCGCCCTGCCCGGTCGCGCGGTCCTCGGC
>JAEWYD010000121.1 GCA_023462275.1 Actinomycetes bacterium | reverse complement strand
GTCGACGACCACCGCGAACGCGCCGGCGCCCGGGTCGGTGCCCTCGATGCGGAGCCCGGCCACGTCGGCCGCCGCCGCGCGGGCGCGGACGACGTAGGTCGGCTCCGGCGTGACGCCGTACAGCGCCCGGTGCTCCTCGAACGCGTACGGCGCCACGACCGCGGCGTCCGGCGTCGCACCCGGCGCGAGCACGAGGTCGAGCGCGTCCGCGCCGCGGGCGAAGGGCAGCGTGAGCCGGCCGCGCATCGCGTGCACGGCGGGGGGCGGGGCGAGGGCCGGGATCACGGGATCACGACCTCGATGTCGTCCAGCCCGGCGTCGGGCCGGAAGACGGCGAGCTCCGTCGGGCCCATCACGAGGTTCTCGCCGACGCCCCCCTCGTAGGCGACCGACTGGAAGCCGACCGGTCCGAGCCCGAACCGCCCGAAGACGCCGGGCCCGCGGCGCAGGTGCATCGCCTGCACGTCGAGCACCCCGGCCTCCTCGGTGAACGCGCGCATGACCTGGGCGAACAGCACGTCGCCGCCGAGCCGCAGGCTCGCCGCCTGCGCGCCGAACCGCTGGAGGATCCGCGCCAGAAGGGCGTCCTGGTCGTAGCCGGGCTGCACCACCACCCGCGCCCGCACGCCGACGTCGATGTGGTCCGCCTCGACGACGTTCGGGTGCACGCCGGGGGGTCGCACGAGGTCCAGGGCGGCGGTGACCCGCTCCAGCACGCCGGGCACGGCCCCCTGGGTCCGCCACGGCCACCGGAACTCGTGCGCCACGACGACGTCGAACAGGTACGGCTCGCCGAACCGGCGTTCGGCGGCGAACAGCCGCCGGCCGAAGTCGAACAGGCCGAAGTAGGACTGGGAGACGTCCACCCCGCCGAGCGGGTCCGAGATCAGCACGTCCACGACCCCGTCGACGGCGAGGACCGCCTGCTGCACGGCCTCGATGGTCCACAGCGTCCGGGCCGTGCCGACGAGCCGGCCGCGGTAGACGTCGTCGGGCTCGGGGACGCTGCCGCCCGAGGTGGGAGCGGCGTTGGTCACGGTGAGCGTGGCGGGGCCGAGGTCCGCGAGGTACACGGCGGCGTGCGCCGGCTCGACGGCGGTGATGCTCCCGGCCGGGACGTCGCCCACCGGCCCCCGCTCCAGCGCGAGCACGGGCGTGGTCGCCCCGGGGGCGGCGGCCGTCAGCGTGACCGCCCGCGTCGTCGTGAACAGCACGCCGGCCGCGGTCGTCAGGACGGTGGCCTCGTTCACCAGGTAGGTGCGGCCGGGCACGCCGCCGGCGAGCGTGAACGTCACCTCGCCCGACGCGTGCAACCGCCGGCGGTCGATGCCGACGTCCTCGCCGAGCAGGTCGAGGCTCTCGCCGTCGGCGGTGGACGGGAAACCCGCGTAGAAGCCGGCCTCCGACCGCTTCCACAGCTCGGCGTCCTCGGCGGCCGTGACCTCGAGGACCTTGCGCAGGGGGCTCGTCGCGGTGAGGTCGACGTCCGGCCCGAAGGCCGCGCGCGCCCGCGCCAGGGCCTCCGCGAGGACGACGTCGAGCCCCTTCACGACGAAGCCGTCCTCCGTCACCCCGTACCGCGTCACGCCGGGCTGCTGCGCCATCGCGCTCACCACCTCACGTCTGCCAGGACCTGCACGGTCGCGGCCGGGCCGGCCGCTGCGCCGGGCACCGGGTCGGTCGGGTCGACCGCGGGCGGCACGGGCGTCACGGTGATCTCGACGAGCGCGGTGCGGCCGTCGCCACTGCCGCCGTCGACGCCGGGGTGCTCGGCCAGGTACTCGGGGTCGTCGTCGAAGAGCACCCGCTCGACGCTCGCGACGCGCGGGTCGGTGGCCAGCGAGCGGATGATGCTCAGCCGCAGCACCTCCTTGGCGAGCGGCCGCGGGAGAGCGGACGTGAACGTGTCCCGCACGTCCAGCCCGTACCGGACGTCCAGCCGGTCGCTCGCCCATGGCGTCGCCAGCCGCAGCTCGAGGCCCTGCCGGAGGTTCGCCACCCCGGCGACCTCCACGAGGCGACCGGCCTCGAGCACCAGGTCGCCGTCGTCGAGCGCGAGGCCGCGGCCGTAGGCGGCCTGCTCGCGGGACGCGCGGGAGTCCGCGGTCATGACGCCTCCAGCTTCGCGTGGCCGGCGGAGCGGACGCTCCACTGGCCGGGTCCGTCGGCCGCGACCCCGTCGGTCAGGCCGCGAGCGTTCGTCGTGAGCACCTGCTGGCCGCCGACGGCGAGCGTGGTCGCCTCGCCCGCGACCAGCGACGTCACCGTCGTGCACGGCTTCGAGGAGGGGTTCGCGGGGCTCGGCGGCGGCGTCGTGCAGCCGCTGATCGCCGCGCCCATGACGTCGAGCCGGGCCAGCACCGGCTTGCCGTCCACCGCGAGCGCGCTGCGGCCGCCGGTCAGCCGTACCGAGCCGCCGTGCGAGCACGCGAGCTGCGAGCCGGTCGTCAGGACGGTGGCCATCAGCGCACCTCGACCTTCGAGCCGTCGATGGTCAGCGCCACCTGGCCGTTGCCGAACGTGAGCTTCTTGTGGTCGGTGGTGATGGTGACGGCGCCCTGGGCGTCGATCGCGATGGTCGTGCCGCTGCTGTGCTCGATGGTGATGGTGTCGTCGTCGGGCACGTCGGGCCGGGTCCCGACGGCGGGCAGGGCCCCCGTGCCGACGACGACGTGCAGCGCGCGGGCCTGGACGACGCGCGCGCCGCGGGCGTCGGTCAGGTCGTTCACGCCCTTGCCGGTGGGTCGCCCGTGCGCGTCCAGCTCGGTCGGCAGCGCGAGCCACCAGTCGCCCGCCCGGTTGGGGGGCGGCGCGGCGGCGGGCTCGGTGGGCCACAGCCAGCCGGCGACGACGGCGTCGTTGGTCAGCGACCTGTTGTGCGCGAGCAGCGCGCGCATCCCCGGGTAGACGGGCGTGACGAGCCCGACCTTGTCGAACGCGAACGCGGACGCCATCGGCCGCTTGACCAGGTCGTCCTCGGTCGAGACAGGGCTGTCGGTGCTGGGCGCGGTCACGCCGTCGGCCGGGGTCTGCGCGTAGTGGAGCGTGACGCGGTGGGCGTCGCGCTGGGCCGCGCCGTCGGCCGCGGAGTAGGCCGTGACCTCGCCGACGTCGACGGCCGGGTTGTCCTGCCGGGCAGCGACGACGGCGCGGTTGAACTCGTCCACGACGCGGCCCGCCGGCGTGGCGGACGGCGCCCGGGCGCCCGCGGCGACGTCGGCCAGCACGAGCTCGCAGACGTAGCCGCTGCGGACGGAGTAGGTGGTCGTGAGGGCGCTGATGCGCATGGTGCCGGCGACCTCCGGCAGCTTCGACCGGACCGTCTGGCCGACGCGGAGCCCGGGGTGCCCCAGCACGGTGACCGTGCGGCCGTCGGTGACCGTGCGCGCGGACGAGCCGCCCGAGCCGCCCGAGCCGCCGGAGCCGCCCGAGCCGCCCGAGCCGCCCGACGCCGTCTGGGCGCTGCCGAGCTGGACCACCGTGTCGTCGAGGTCGATCGGCGCGCGCTCGCGGCCCACCGCCGGGCCGATCGCCACCACGCCGTCGCCGACCACGAGCGCCTTGCCGGCGAGCTCGGTGAGCTGGGACAGCGCCGACAGCACGGACCCGCTGCGCACGGTGAAGTCGCGCGTGGCCGCGCCGAGGGTGGAGCCGCCCGCGAGCCGCAGCCCGCCGTCGGGCGCGTGCACCGAGTCGAGCAGGCGCCGCACGACGCCGTCCAGGTCCCCGGTGCCGCGCAGGACGCCGGTCGCCCGGGTGTGCAGCAGCAGGTAGCCGGTCTCCTCCTGGCCGCGCACGACGACCTTCGACCGCCCGTCGTCGCCGATGCTCGCCTCGATGGCGGTGACGCGGCCGCGCAGCACCGGGTGGTTGCCGAAGACCGTGCGCGGGTCGTCGAGGTAGCCGAGGCCGATCGTCGCCCGGAGTGCGCCGCCGCGGTTCGCCGCCGTCAGGATCTGCGTGTCCTTGGCCGGCAGGTCGTAGATGGTGACGGCGAACGTCGTCGCCGTGGCGCCCTCGCGCGCGGTGATCGTGACGTCGGCGTCGAGCAGCAGGCCGAGCCCGTACACGGCGTTGCTCACCGTCAGGGGCAGGCCGAAGCCGAACGCGGACGCGACCGCCGCGCCCACGCCGCCGGCGGACTCGGCGGTGGACAGCGTGATCTTGTGCCACAGGACGAAGCCGCTCATCGCACACCCGCCCGGGCGCGCAGGACCGAGCCGAACGACCCGGCGCCGTTGAGGTTGCCCACGGCGACCCGCAGCTCGTCGACGACGACCACGAGCTCCGCCGCGACGTAGACCAGGCCGGGGAGCAGGCGCCGGCGCAGCAGCTGGACGGGCGACCCGTCCGCCGACTCGCGCACGACGACGCCCACGAGCATCCCCTGCGCCGGCCGCTCGGCCGAGCCGACGAGGTCGAGCGGTGTGCGCGGGTCGGCGCCGGGGTCGAGGGCGTGCTCGGGCACGTCCACGTAGAGCTCGATCCGGTAGGTCCGGTCGTCGACGCCGAGCAGGAAGGACTGCGGGAAGCCGTCGGCGGGCTCGACGGGGAGGGACCGCAGGCCGGCGGTCGTCGCGGCGGTGGCGGGCACGGGGGCGGTCACGGGGAGCCTCCCGTGCCGCCCGCCCCACCGGCGCCCGCTCCGGCGTCGGCCGGCCCGAGCG
>JAEWYD010000120.1 GCA_023462275.1 Actinomycetes bacterium | reverse complement strand
GCGCACCTACGGCCGCGGGGCCGGGGCCGGCGTCGTGGTCACGATGCGCCGCGACGTGCGCCCGGACGCGCCCGGCCTCGGCGGGCTGGACGACGCCGTGACCGTCACGGCGGCGCGCCGCGGCATCCGCGTGAGCACGGTGGGCACCGAGGTGGACGCCCGCACGGTGCGCGCGGTGCTCGACGGCTACGCCCGCGCAGCCGCCGGGGTGCCAGCGTGAGCGCCCGTCCCGCGCGGCCGTCCCGCGCCGCCCGCCGCGTCGGCTACCTGGTCGCGGCGGCGTTCGCCGTGGTGGTGCTCGTGGTGCTGCTCGTCAGCCCCGGCTGGGAGGCGGCGAGCTTCGTCACGGACGACGGCGAGCAGGTGATCGGCCTCGTCGCCGGGTCCGTGGTGCTCTCGCTGGTCGTGAACCTGGTGTGGGTGGTCGCCGACCCGCCCCGCCTGCGCGCGCTGGGCGAGCTGGCGACGTCGGTGGTCGGCGTCGTCGTGTGCGCGCGGCTCCTGGACGTCTTCCCGTTCACGTTCGACGACGGCTCCCGCTGGCCCACCGTCATCCGGGTGCTGCTGTGGCTCGGCGTCGTGGGGTCGGCCATCGGCACCGTGACGAACCTCGTGGCGCTGGTGCGCGGGCCGCGGCCGGCCGCCCGCGCCGCGGACGCCTGACCCCGAGTGCGCCACGGACCACCCCGGAGGACCCGGGACCCCGGGACGACCCGAGGGCGCGGCCTGTGCGGCCGCGCCCTCGGTGGTGGGGGGATGCTGACGTTCGGTGCCGGCGCTACCGCCGGAGGTGGTTGAGCAGGTCGACGGCCGCCTCGTGCGTCTCGGGCAGCGGCTCGATCCAGATGCGCGGCGGGGTGCGGACGAGGTCGGTGATGTGCAGCGCCTCGGCGTGCTCGTTCACCTGCTCGCGCATGCGCCGGACCGTCTCGCCGAGGTCGAAGTCCCGCGCGACAAGCACCGCGAACGCCCCGCCGCCGAGCGCGGCCATCGGGTGACCGGGGTTGAGCGCGGAGGTCAGCGCCCGGCCCATCGCGGCCGACCGCGCCATGCGGCGCCACGGCGGCAGGTCGCCGGTCGCGACGTCCACGAGCACGAGGCAGTGGGTGACGAAGGCGTGGTGCGCGTGCTTGCGGGCGGCGCCGTAGGTCTCGCCGAGCCGCACGGCCAGGTACTCCAGCGTCGGCAGGCCCGACTCGGCGTCGATGCAGCTGGCCTGCAGAGGGGCGGACTCCAGGGAGCTCGACCAGCCCTCGCAGAGCGCGCGGATGACGTCGAGGCCCGGGTCGCGGCCGATGAGGCGGAACAGGACGCCGACGTCGTCGAGCGTCTCGGCGATGCCGACCCCGGCGGCCCCGCGGACCTGGCCCAGGCGGTACGCCGCGGCGATCGCGGACATCCCGGCCGAGACGGCCTCGGTGAGCGCGTCGATGGCGGGGTGGTACCAGTCGCCCGGTCGCAGCCACACCGACTCGATGCTCTCGGTGCGCCACTGCTCGCGGAGCGTGGTGGCCCACGCGTCTCGCATCTGGCTGGTGGCGGTCACGGATGATGAGACGCCGTCGGACCCCTGTCATGACGCGGGTTCGCAGGCGTTCTGCCCGAGTGCTCCCCGGAAGTCACCCGTTCGCGTGACGGACTACTCCGATTCGGCTGCTGCTGGGGCTCAACATGCGTGAGAACCTTTCCGATGGAGTGGTGTATCTCCGCGCGCGACTGTGCGCGCGAGGAGCGCTGTGCCGGGGAGGGGGTTCGGTGAGCATCAGCAGCAGCTGGAGCCTTGCCAGCGATGCCGAGCTCATCACGGCCGTCCGCAGCGGCGAGACGGCCGCCTTCGGCGTGCTCTACGAGCGGCACGCCGGCGCAGCGCGCGCGGTGGCCCACCAGTACTCCAACTCGGCGGCCGACGCCGACGACGCGGTCTCCGACGCCTTCCAGCGCGTCTTCGCGACCATCCAGGGCGGGGGCGGCCCCGACGTCGCCTTCCGCGCGTACCTGTTCACGGTGATCCGCCGCGTCGCGATGACGCGCGTCGAGGCCGGGCGCCGGATGCAGGCCACCGATGACATGACGTCGTTCGAGGAGGCCTTCGAGGCGGCCGAGTCCACCGAGGCGCCCGCGATGGAGGGCTTCGAGCGGACCGTCGTCTCGCGCGCCTACAAGTCGCTCCCCGAACGCTGGCAGGCCGTCCTCTGGTACACCGAGGTCGAGGAGATGTCGCCGGCGGAGATCGCGCCGGTGCTGGGCCTGACGGCGAACGGCGTCGCGGCCCTCGCCTACCGGGCCCGGGAGGGCCTGCGGCAGGCGTACCTCCAGCAGCACCTGGCCCGCCCGGCCAGCGAGGCCTGCACGATCGTGAACGCCAAGCTCGGCGCCTACGTGCGGGGCGGCCTCGCCAAGCGGGAGACGGCGCTGGTGGAGTCCCACCTGGAGGAGTGCGGGGACTGCCGCGCCCTCGTGCTCGAGCTGGGTGACGTCAACCACGGCATGCGCGTGATCATCGCGCCGCTGGTGCTGGGTGGCGTCGCGGTGGCCGTGCTGCACGGCCTGGGCTTCGGCGGTGCCGCCGGGGCCGTGGGCGCCGCTGCGGCTGCCGGCTCGGCCGGTGCGACCGGCGCGGCCGGCGG
>JAEWYD010000119.1 GCA_023462275.1 Actinomycetes bacterium | reverse complement strand
GCGCCGGTCAGCTCGCCGCGGGGACCGGTCAGCTCCGCGCGGGCGCGGGCGACCTGGCGGCCGGGCTCGACGACGCCGCCGCCGGCTCCGAGCAGCTCGCCGCGGGCCTGGGGACGGCTGCCGGGGGAGCGCCGGCCCTGGTCGACGGCGCGCAGCAGCTCTCGGAGCAGGGCACCTCCGTGCTGACCGCGACCGGCAAGGAGACCGCCGCGGACTACGGCGTCAAGTACGCGGTGCTCGAGGCGGGCGCGGCGCGCGCCGCCGACGAGGGCATGGCGTACGGCGGGCCAGAGGGCGCGACGTCCGTCACGGCGTACTCCCTCGAGATCGCGGGGGCGGACGCCGCCGGGCGCGAGTCCCTCACGCGAGGCGTGGCGGCGGCCGCGCTCTTCGCCGTCGGGGCGGGCCTGGCGACGGTCCTGCGCAGGCGCCTGGGGTAGCGTCACCGCGGCGGCACCGGCCGCGTGGACGACGGAGGAACGGTATGGACCTGAGGATCTTCACCGAGCCCCAGCAGGGCGCCTCGTACGACGAGCTCCTGGCGCTGGCACAGGCCACGGAACGGGCGGGCTTCGACGGGTTCTTCAGGTCCGACCACTACCTCGCGATGGGCTCGGCCGACGGCCTGCCCGGGCCCACCGACGCGTGGACGACCCTCGCGGGCCTGGCGCGCGAGACGGAGCGGGTGCGCCTGGGCACGCTCGTCACGTCCGCGACCTTCCGCGTGCCCGGCGTCCTGGCCATCCAGGCCGCCCAGGTGGACCAGATGTCCGGCGGCCGGCTGGAGGTCGGGCTGGGCGCCGGCTGGTACGCCGCGGAGCACGCGGCGTACGGCATCCCGTTCCCGGACCGGCGCTTCGGCCTGCTCACCGAGCAGCTCGAGGTGCTCACCGGTCTGTGGGGGACGCCGGTCGGGGAGCGCTTCTCCTACGACGGCGAGCACTACCGCCTGGTCGACTCGCCGGCCCTGCCCAAGCCGGTGCAGGAGCGGGCCGCGGCACCGGGGGTGCCCGGCGTCCCGCTGATCGTGGGCGGCGGCGGTGCCCGGCGCACGCCCGCCCTGGCCGCCCGGTTCGCCGACGAGTTCAACCTGCCGTTCCCCGAGCTGGGGACGATCCCCACGATGTTCGGCCGCGTCCGGGACGCCTGCGCGGCGATCGACCGCTCGCCGGACAGCCTCGTGTGGTCCGCCGCCCTGGTCATGGTGGTGGGGCGCGACGACGCCGAGGTGCGGCGTCGGGCGGAGGCCATCGGCCGGGACGCGGACGAGGTCCGCACCGCGGGCGTCGCGGGGACCGTGGCGCAGGCGGTGGACCGCCTGGGCGAGCTCGCGGACCTCGGGGTGCAGCGGGTCTACCTGCAGACCCTCGACGTACGCGACCTCGACCACCTCGAGCTGGTCGCCGCGGAGGTCGCGCCGCGCCTGTGACTACCGGCCGACGCCGGTGAGGTCGTCGTCGGGCAGGTCCTCGTCGGACAGGTCCTCGGGCACGTCGGCGGGCACGTCGTCGGGCACCTCGCCGGACGCGGTGCGACCTGCGCGGCTCGCGCCGGCGTCGTCCGGCGGTCCGGACGGGTCGTCGGGGTGCATCCGCGCGGCACGGACGACGCCCGCGACGGCGACGCCCAGCACGACGACCAGCAGCACGTTGCGCAGCGCCAGCCCGATGCTCACGGCCGGGGCGCCGACCAGCATGTCCTGGTAGGCCCAGGGGAACTCCCACTGGGTGAGGCCCGCCACGACCAGCAGGAGCGGCGCCGCGGCACGCAGCCACCGCGGTCGGCGCCCGTCGTCCGCGGGGCGCGCCGCGAGGGCGACGGCCACGGGCGCGGCGAGCCAGCTGAGGTACTGCGGCGAGAGCACCTTGTCGAACGTGACGAGGACGGTCAGGACGAGCAGCGCGCCGGGCGCCAGCACGGCCGACGCGGCGCCCCGGCGGGACGCCCACCACAGCAGGGCGGCGACCGCCCCGGCGGCCAGCGCCAGCCCCACGTTGAGCACTCGCGCGGTCGCGGCCGTGCCCGGCCCGGCGATCTCCCAGGTGACGAGGTGCTGGTTCAGGACGACGCCGACGTCGGGGTTCCGCGCCGCGTGCATGAGCACCCAGGGCGTCGCCGCGACCGCCTCCACCTGCAGGCCGCGCCCCTCCTGGGCGGAGAGGAAGGAGAGCAGGTGCGGCAGGCCGCCCAGCGCGGTGGTGGCCGTCGCGACGGCTGCGCAGACCGTCGCGGCCGGAGCGACGACGTCGCGCAGAGGCCGCCTCGCGGCGGTGAACAGGGGGAGGACCAGCGCGCCGGGGGCGACCTTGATCCACGCGCCCACGGTCAGGACGACGGCCGCCACCCGCGGCCGCCGGGCCGCCGCGAGGAGGCCGACGATCATCAGCGGGGCGGCCACTGCGTCCAGCCGGCCCATCGCGACAGGACCCAGGGCCGCGAGGTAGGCCAGCCACCAGGCCGCGCCGAGCGCGCCGGGGCGGCCGCGGCGCAGCAGCCACGCGACGGCGACGCCGTCGAGCACGGTGACGAGGGCGCACCAGGCGGTCACGTAGGCCGTCACGTTCGTCGTGCTGGCGAGTGCCGGGAGCAGCATGGGCACGATCGCACCGACGGGGTAGACCCATGGTCCGTCGAGCACCGGCCAGACGCCGTCGTGCGTCGCCTGGAACATCCACCACTCGTACAGGTCGATGTCCCAGAACGACTCGCGTGGCGCGATGACGACGCCGACGAGCGTCAGCCACGCGTGCACGATGACGAACGCTGCCCAGACGGCGAGGTGGCTCCGGCGACCGGCCGCGCCGGGGGCCACGACCCGGCGGAGCGCGCCGCCGAGGCGGGGCGGCAGGGCGTCGAGGAGCATGGCCGGGCCGGCGATCAGTGGCCCCCGGCGGCGAAGCCGAAGATCGCGACGCCGCCGAGCAGGAGGAGTGCGACCAGGACGCCCGCGGCGGCGATGCCCACCCCGATCCAGCCGATCACGAGCCCGGCGACCGCCATGCCGTCGCCACCCTCGCCGGAGTCGCGGATCTGGCGGCGCGCCATGTGGCCGGTGATGACCCCGACGATGGAAGCGAGCACCGGCAGGATCGTCACGCCGGCGATCGAGGCGACGAGCGAGACGACGGCGAGGGAGTTCGTGCGCCGGCCCGGGTAGGCGTAGCCCGGGTACGCCTGCTGGCCGCCGTACGCGTAGGGCTCACCCGGCGCGCCGTAGGGCTGCTGGTACGACTGCTCGTAGCCCTGCGCGTACCCCTGTCCGTACCCCTGTCCGTACGACGGCGGGTACGCCTGCTCGAACGGCTGGCTGGACGGCTGACCCGCGTTGGCGGGGGTCTCCTCGGACACGACGGCTCCCGGTGGCTCGACACGCTCGTCCAGCATTCCATACGGTCCTCGCCGCGCCGGGGCCGATCGCTACAGTTGGCCGGGCCGCGCGGCGGTGTCCCCTCCAGCACCGTCGGACAGTGACCCCTTCACCGAGGGAGTCAGTGCATGAGCAGCATCGGGTGGCGGGTCCACGGCGACGGGCGGCGGGTGACGCCGGGCGCGGTGGTGAACCCCGAGGAGCGGCTGAGCTGGCCGCGCACCATCGGCATCGGCATGCAGCACGTCGTGGCCATGTTCGGCGCCACGTTCCTGGTCCCCATCCTCACGGGTCTGCCCCCGGCCACGACCCTCTTCTTCTCCGCGGTCGGCACGGCCCTCTTCCTCGTCCTCACGGGCAACCGGCTGCCGAGCTACCTCGGCTCGTCCTTCGCCTTCATCGCGCCGATCGGCGCCGTGGCCGGCACCGAGGACGGTCGCCTGACGCCGGAGACCATCCCGACGGCGCTCGGCGGGATCCTGCTCGCCGGCGTGCTGCTGGCGCTCGTCGGCGTCGTCGTCCAGGTGGCCGGCTCACGCTGGATCGACATCGTCATGCCGCCGGTCGTCACGGGCGCCATCGTGGCGCTCATCGGCTTCAACCTCGCCCCCGCCGCCTGGAACAACGTCCACGCCGCGCCCGTCACCGCCCTGGTCACCCTCGGCGCGATCATCCTGGTCACCGTCTTCTTCCGGGGCATCCTCGGTCGCCTCGCGATCCTCGCCGGCGTCGTCGTCGGCTACCTCGTCGCCTGGCTGCGCGACGAGGTGAGCTTCGACGCGGTCCGCAACGCCGACTGGATCGGCCTCCCGACGTTCCACACCCCCGAGTTCTCCTGGAGCGTCGTCGGCCTCTTCGCCCCCGTCGTCTTCGTGCTCATCGCCGAGAACGTCGGGCACGTGAAGTCGGTCGCGGCCATGACCGGCCAGGACCTGGACCAGCGGATCGGCCGCGCCCTCTTCGCCGACGGCGTCGCGACGACCCTCGCGGGCATCGGCGGCGGCTCCGGTACGACGACGTACGCCGAGAACATCGGCGTCATGGCGGCGACCCGCGTCTACTCGACCGCCGCGTACTGGGTGGCGGCCGCCACGGCGCTCGTGCTCAGCATGTCGCCGAAGTTCGGTGCCCTCATCAACACCATCCCGTCGGGCGTCCTCGGCGGTGCCGCCACGGTGCTGTACGGCATGATCGGCGTCCTCGGCGCCCGGATCTGGGTGCAGAACAAGGTCAACTTCGCCGACCCCGTGAACCTCACGACGGCGGCGGTCGCCCTCGTCATCGGCATCGCGGACTACACGTGGGTCGCCGGGGACATGACGTTCAAGGGCATCGCGCTGGGCACCGCCGCGGCGCTGGTGATCTACCACGTCATGCGATCCGTCGCGAAGTGGCGGGGCACGCACGTCGAGCCGGCCAGCCCGGCGTCGGTGCCTGGCGGCGCGGAGCTGGAGCCTCCCGCGTCCGGTGCGGCCGTCGCGGAGCCCGTGGCGGACTGACCGCGCGGACACCGCCGGGACACCGACCCGACGACACGTGAGGCGCCGACCCTGTGGGGTCGGCGCCTCACCGCGTCTCGGGCGTCTCGGTGGCGAGGCGCCCCCCCGGTCAGGCGCCCGGTGGCGAGGCGCCCCCCGGTCAGGCGCTCGGTGGCGAGGCGCCCCTCGGTCAGGTGCTCGGGGTCAGGCGCTCGGGGTCAGGCGCTCGGCGCCGTGGGGGTGGGCGTGGCCGGCGGCGTGACGACGGGGGCGGGCGCCGCGAGCTCGACCGCCTGGTCGTAGGGCACGCACTCGGGGGCGGGCTCGAGGGCGGCACCGGCGGCCAGCGTCACCTGGTCGGCCGGCAGGAAGCCCTTCCACGCGTCGCCGACGATGAGGTCGACGGAGGCGTCGGCACGCTGGTCGAGCGCGAGGGCGGCGCCGTCGATCTGCGCGGCGAGCGTGTACGCGGCGGACAGCCCCGAGACGCCGAAGCGGATCTCGGCCGCGTCGGTGATGGCGCTGCCGGTGTAGTTGCCCGTGCTCAGCACACCCATGCCGCGGGCCGCGAGCTCCTGGGCCGTCGTGGCGGCCAGACCCTGCTGCCCGGTCCCGTTCATGACGTTGATCCCGACCTCGGCCGGCGTGACCGCGACGGCACCCTCGGGCGGGCACGGCGCGACGGCGGCGGCAGCGGTCGGCTCGGGCGACGGGGTGGTGAACCCGCGGTCGAGGAAGGGCGCGTCGACCGCGCCGGTGTAGACGGCGGTGGCGCCGAACCCGGCGAGCGCGAGGCCCGCGACGAGGGAGCCGAAGATCACTGCCTGCCGCTCGTGCTTGTGGCGCCGGCGCAGCGCCCGCTGCTGCTGCGGGGTGAGGGATGTCCTGTCCATCACTCGTCCATCACCAGCACCCGGGCGTGCAGCACGGGCCGCTGCTGCAGGGCGGCGCGGACGGCGCGGTGGAGGCCGTCCTCGAGGTACATGACGCCCTTGTACTGGACGACGTGAGCGAACAGGTCACCGTAGAAGGTGGAGTCCTCCGACAGGAGCGTGTCGAGGTTCAGGGTGCGCTTGGTGGTGACGAGGTCGTCCAGCCGCACCTGGCGCGGCGGCACCTCGGCCCACTGCTTGGCTGTGGTCAGGCCATGGTCCGGATACGGACGACCCTCGCCGACCCCCTTGAAGATCACGGGCCGAGTCTACTGGGCGGCCGTCGTCGGGGCCGTCCACCTGCGGTCGTAACCCGTCGGGAGAGGCGGGACGCGCGCGCGGGGTGGCGTCCGGCGGCGTCCCGGGCGAGAGTGGCCGGGTGGTGGACGTGACGCACGTGGTGGTCATGGGGGTCGCGGGCTCCGGCAAGACGACGCTCGCGCTCGAGCTGCGCCGTCGGCTGGGCTGGCCGTACGCCGAGGCGGACGACTTCCACCCCCAGGCCAACATCGACAAGATGACGGCCGGCACGCCGCTGACCGACGAGGACCGGCAGCCGTGGCTCGCCGCCATCCGCGACTGGCTCACGGGCGAGGCGAGGGCGGGCCGGAGCACGATCGTGACGTGCTCGGCCCTGCGGTTGGCCTACCGCGACGTCCTGCGGTCCGCCGAGGGCCGCGTGCGGTTCGTGCACCTCACGGCCGACGCGGGCCTGCTCGAGCAGCGGATGGCGCACCGGAGCGGGCACTTCATGCCGCCGGCGCTCCTGCCGTCGCAGCTCGCCACCCTGGAGCCCCTGCAGGACGGCGAGGACGGGGTCGCCCTGACGGTCGACGTGCCGCCCGCCGAGGTGGCGGACCGGGCCATCGCGGCGCTCGGTCTGCGCCCCGCGCCGGGCTGGGTGCCACCGGCGTCGTAGCGTCGGCGGCACCCGGGGGTCGCCTCAGTGGTGCTCGTGGCCCTCGTGGTCGTGCCCGGCGTGGTCGTCGTGGTCGTGCTCGGCGATCTGGCGGCGGACGTCGTCCATGTCGAGGGCGCGGGCCTGGGCGATGAGGTCGTCGAGGGCAGGCGCAGGCAGCGCGCCCGGCTGGCCGAACAGCAGGATGCCCTCCCGGAAGATCATCAGGGTGGGGATCGAGGTGATCCCGGCCTGGGCCGCCAGGTCCTGCTCGGCCTCGGTGTCGACCTTGCCGAAGACGATGTCCGGGTTCGCCTCGGCGGCCTTCTCGTACACGGGGGCGAACGAGCGGCACGGGCCGCACCACGACGCCCAGAAGTCGACGAGCACGATGTCGTTCTCGGTGACGGTCGGCTCGAAGCTGTCGATGGTCAGCTCGACGGTGGACATGCTGCTCCTCATGATCGGTCGGCGGGGAGACTATACCCCCTGGGGTATCAACACCGTGACTGCCGGAGTATTCCACGATGCGCCTCGCCCCCGAAGGTCGCCACCGCGCGCTCGCGGTGCCGGTCAGCGGGGCGGGCCGGCCAGCACCCGGGCCAGCATCTCCTCGTGCGTGCCGCGGAGCCCGAACACCGACTCGAACCACCACGTCGCCCCCGCCGCCTCGTACGCGGGCGCGAGGCCGCGCTCGCCCGCCTGCGTGGTCCCGTTGACGGCGACGTCCAGCGGCCCGGACGTGTGCTCGCGCAGGTAGCCGACGGACTCCGCGAGCCGGTCCGGCCCGAACCACACCTCCTGCTTCTCGTCGACCGCCGCCATGATCCAGCCGTCCCACCGCGCGGCGCGGCGCAGGGCGGGCCGGCTCCAGCCACCCACCCACACGGGCACGCGCGGCTCCTGGGTGGCCCGGCTCGCCACCTGGGCACCGTCGGACCGGTAGTGCGGCCCCGCGTGCTGCACCGCCTCGCCGTTGCACCACCGGCTGACGAGGGCGAGCGCCTCGTCCGTCATCGCGGCCCGCGTCCGGTCGTCGTGGTGGTCGCCGAGCGGCTCGAGGTCCTCCGCCACGCCGAGGCCGACGCCGAGGGTCACGCGTCCGCCGCTGAACGCGTCGAGGGCGTGCACGGAGCGGGCGAGCAGGTGGGGCCGGTAGCGCGGCACGGGCGTGACGGCGGTGACGAGGCGCAGGCGGCTGGTCGCCGCTGCCACGGCGGTGAGCGTCACCCACGGGTCCCCGACGCCCCCCCAGAAGTGGCAGTGGTCCCAGATCGCCAGCGCGTCCCACCCGGCGCTCTCCGCGGCCTGCGCCAGCTCGACCACGGGGCCGGGCTCCGCGTACGCGCCGAACGGGACGACCTCGATGCCGTACCTCATGTCCGCCTCCTCGTCGACGGCGACCGCTCCGGCCGCCCCGGCACGGTAGCGCCGTCGTCCGACACGGATGATCACGGACGCGGGGGTGCACCGGGCGCCGTCGGTCCGTAGCCTCGACGGACGGGCGTCGTCTCGGGGGTGTCATGGTGACGGAGCAGGGAACGGGATCCGCGGGGCGCGGCAGCGTGGCCGAGGCGCGGCGCGTCGTGGACGTGGCCGGCTTCGCGGCGGGGCCGCCGCAGGCCATCGGCGCGCGGCTGGCGGAGCTGGACCGGGAGTGGGACGCCGAGCGCGTGGTGGCCGCGGGCGCGGCGGTCGTCACCCTGGTCGGTCTGGGGCTCGGGCTGCGGTCGCGCGGCGGGCTCGTGCTCGCCGGCGCCGGCCCGGCGTGGCTGCTGCAGCGCGCGGTGCGCGGCC
>JAEWYD010000118.1 GCA_023462275.1 Actinomycetes bacterium | reverse complement strand
GGTCTGACCGGCCCGCGCGTCCCGCCGCGGGCCGCGCCGCGCTACAGGTCGTCGGCGGCGGAGATGCTCGCCTCGACCCGGTCGGCGAAGCGGGCGAGCTCGACCGCCTTGCCGATGACGTCGTCGGCCGTCAGCGCCATGGGCACCTGGTCCTCGACAGCCTCGACCAGGACGACGAGGTCGGCGACGACGTCCAGGTCGTAGGGGCCGCGGTCGAGCGACCGCAGCACGGGCGGCAGCGCGCCGTCGACGGTGTGCGCGATCGGCGAGAGCAGGAGGATCCGCGGCTGGAGCGCCACGAAGAGGAGCTGGGACCGGCCGTCGCCGGTGCCGACGGTCGCCTTGACCATGTCCCCGTCGAGCTGCTCGCCGCCGCTGCTCAGCAGGGTCTCGCGCACGGCGTCGGCCAGGGCACGGTACCCGAGCGACAGCGGCGGGGCCTCGGCGGGTCGCCGGTGCTCGAGGCCCGGCAGGTCCCAGACGGGCACGAGCTCGCCGGTGTTGATGATCTCGACGAGCGCGGCGTCCGACGACGCGCCCAGGCAGATCAGGTCGCCACCGAAGCGCCCGCGCACGGACATGATCGGGTCCGTCACGTGGTGCAGCACGAAGCCGGGGTCGGAGTCCGGCATGGCGCAGTACACGATCGCCGAGCCGGACGCGCTGGACCAGGCCATCCAGAGGCCGGCCGGGTCCTGCCGCACGGTCCCGAAGCCGGCGCCGACGGCCTCCGACTCCAGGAGCGCCGGGGACGCCTCGGCGAGCGCACGGAAGCAGTCGGCGACCGGGCCGGGACCCCGCAGCGCGACGCCGAGGCCGGTGCCGACGAGCAGGTCGTGGGCCAGCTGCCGCGGGTGCGTGGCGGGCAGGCCCGGGCTCACGAGCCGGGACTCCGCGGCGGGCGCCGCTGACGCCGCTGCCGGTGCGTCGTTCTTCCTCGAGAACAGGCCCATGTCGATTCCTCCTGATGTCGCGCCGGTCGCCCTGCGCGATGCGTGCGAGATTCGTGCGAGACGGGCATTCCACGACGGCGCCGTCGGCCCCATGGTGACGAGGCGGAATCGGCTCCGGCAGTCCCCACAAGTGGTGACGCGCAGGCCGTTGAATCGCATCCGCGCCCGCGATTGAGTCGTCCCGTCCGGCAGGGACTCGTCAGGGAGGGCGTCATGGCTCGCGCACGGTCGTGGTGGGCGGTACTGGTAGGCGTCGCCGTGACGCTCACGGGTCTCGCGCCGGTGGGCGGGCAGACCGCGGTGGCCGTCGAGCCACCGCCCGTCGGCGCGTCGCTGGCGCCCGTGACCTCGGGGTTCGGCGACGTGCCGCCGTCGGCGCCGTTCTACGCCGAGATCACCTGGCTGGCGGGTGAGTCGATCACGACCGGGTTCCCCGACGGGACGTTCCACCCGGCTGCGAGCGTCGAGCGGCAGGCGATGGCCGCATTCCTGTACAGGTACGCCGGGCGACCTGCCTACACGCCGCCCGCGAGCGCGCGATTTTCCGACGTGCCCACCTCGAGCCCGTTCTACACGGAGATCTCGTGGCTCGCCGCGCAGGGCATCACGACGGGCTACCCCGACGGCGGGTTCCACCCGCTCGAGGCGGTGTCCCGGCAGGCGATGGCCGCATTCCTGTACCGATTCGCCGGCTCACCCGCATTCACGCCGCCCACGGCCGCGCGATTCGGTGACGTCCCGCCCGGCGCCCCGTTCCGGGCCGAGGTCGAGTGGCTGGCGAGCACGGGCGTCACCACCGGCTACCCCGACGGCACGTTCCACCCGGGCGCGAACGTGGAGCGCCAGGCGATGGCCGCGTTCCTGTACCGCGCGCAGTCCCTGAAGCCCCGCGGCACGCCGCCACTCACCGCACCGATGCCGACGATCGCCGGGACGGTCGCCGTCGGGTCCGTCCTGACCGCCCAGCCGGGCACCTGGGCGCCGTCGGGCGTCGCGCTCACCTACCAGTGGGCCGCGGCGGGCACGGCGATCGCCGGCGCCACCGGCCCGAGCTACACGGTCACCGCCAACGACGTCGGCAAGGCCCTCACGGTCACGGTGACGGGCACGAAGGCCGGGTACGCGTCGACGAGCCGGACGAGCAGCCCCACGTCCACCGTCCCCGCGCCGGCCCCGCAGGGCGTCGTGGCCGTCCGCACGCAGCGCATGTCGGACGCGACGCTGAGCTCGACCCAGGCCGGCTGGTACGAGGCGGGCGCCCGGCTGAACCTCGTCTGCTACCGCACCGGGCAGTCGGTGCAGGGCTACTTCAGCCCCTACGTCGGCAACGGCGGGTGGGACAGCATGTGGTACCAGGTCAGCGACGGGTACTTCGTCGCCGACATCGACCTGGAGACGGGCACCCTGGAGCCGGTGGTCGACCGCTGCCCCGGCTCGTCCCCCACGAGCACGACCAACGCGACCGTCATGGCGACGACGCAGCGCATGTCCGCCGCGAGCCTGACGTCGACGCAGAGCGGGACGTACGCGGCGGGCGCCCGCCTGACCCTGACCTGCTACACGCACGGCCAGGCCGTGCAGGGGTACTTCAGCCCGTACCTGCCCGGCGGCGGCTGGGACGACCTCTGGTACAAGGTCAGCGACGGCTACTACGTGGCCGACGTCGACATCGAGACGGGCAGCACCAACCCGGTCACGCCGGCGTGCAGCCCGCCGCCCAGCCCGCCGAGCGGCAACGCCGTGCTCACCCGGGCCCAGTCATGGATCGACGCGCGCGTGCCCTACAACCAGGGCAGCTCGTACACGAACCAGTACGGCACGTACCGACAGGACTGCTCCGGCTTCGTCTCGATGGCCCTGGGCCTGCCGACGAGCCTGGTGACCGGCACGCTGCCGCAGGTGCTCCACCGCATCGGCAAGGAGGACCTGCAGCCCGGCGACATCATGCTGAACACCGCGTCGGGCAACTACGGCCACGCCGCGATCTTCGTCCGCTGGGCCGACGCGGCGCACACGAAGTACGTCTCCTGGGAAGAGAACGGCATGGCCGGGTACACCATCGAGCAGACGGTGCCGTACCCGTACTGGCCGAGCTGGGCGGGGTCGTCCGCCTACTTCCCCTACCGCCGCAGCTGAGCCGCCAGCTGGTCGAGCAGCTGGTCCCAGCCGGGCTCCAGGCCGGCCACCGCAGCGGCTGCCTCCGGGCGGTCCGCGGCCACGTCGATCACCAGGCGCAGCGTCGTCGTCGGCCCGGCACCCTCGAGCTCCAGGGTGTGCCGGGCGGCGAAGAGCGCGGTCCCGTCCGGGCCCACCGGCGCCAGGTCGAAGACGAGGCCGCGGGGCGCCGTGGCGGACACCACGCGACCGGCCGACTCGTGGGTGGCGCCGTCCGCCTCCCGGAGCGCCAGCCGCACGGCGCCGCCGGGGCTGGCGTCGAGGGTGTACGCGGTCACGGTGAAGTGCCGCGGTGCCCACCACCGGGCCGCTACGTCCGCGCGCGTCCACGCCGTCCACACGGTCGGCGCGTCCGCCGCGAGCACCCGCGTGAACAGCAGCCGGCGCCGGAGGCCCCCGCCGGCCAGCGCGGACTCGGCCCCGACGACGGCGCTCGCGTAGCGCTCGAGCGTTGCGCGGTCGTCGCTCGCCTCGGCGGACGCGGCGGCCCACCCGGCGAAGTGCTCGGCGAGCTCCGCCATGGCCTCCCGGTCGAGGCTCGCGACGCGTCGCCGGCCGAGCGGGTGCACCCGGATGACGCCGGCCGCCTCGAGGGCCTGCAGGTGCTTGGTGGTCTGCGGCTGCAGCGCCCCGAGGGCGGCCGCGACCTCACCGACGGTGCGCGGCCCCTCGGCCAGCAGCTGCAGGATCCGGAACCGGGTGGGCTCCCCGATCGCCGCGAGGGCGCGCTGCCTGTCGATGGCCACGGCCCTAGCCAAGCAGACGGCGGCGCGTCACTCGGCGGCGACGAGGGCGGCGAGGTTGTCGAGCTCGTTGGCGCGGCCGTCGAGGAGCCGCTGGGTCCAGGTCTCGTCGTGCAGGGGCTCGACGTGCATGACGACGTGCGTGCCGCCGGCGACCGGCTCGAGCTCGACGACGGTGAGCTGCTCGTACGGGGCGTGGTCGGGCACGAAGTCGATCACGGACCGGTAGCTCAGGCGGGCGGGCTCCTCGATCTCGTCGAAGACCTTCCGCGAGCGCGTGGCGAGCGGCATCCCGTACTGCTGCATGAAGGCGATCTGCTCCGGCGCGACGGCGGTCATCGTGTAGACGAGCTCGCCGCCCGGGACGAGCTCGAGGCGCTCGACGTCGGTGCGGAACCCGTCCGGCGCCCACCAGCGGGAGATCCCGTCGGGGGTCGTCCACAGCTCCCAGACGCGGGCGGGCGAAGCATTCACGGTGCGTTCGATGGTCGTCATGGCGTCCTCCTCGGTCGTCGATGGAGCGACCATACATTCCTCTAGAGGAATATTACAAGACCCGGGAGAGGCCGACTCGACGCGGGCCACTCCCGCGCCGTTCGCCCGGCCGTCACCGCGCGGACGCCAAGTTGCGGCAACTTGGGGGTGTTCGTCATCGGCCGTTCGGGTCAGGATGGCACTGCCTGGCCCACCTGAGCCGGGCGTCGCCGCGCCGCCCCACCGGACGGCCGGACCACCCCGAGCCACCCGCTCGATCCGCACCCTGAGGAGCCCGTCGTGCCCGTTCCGCTCCGTCGTGGCGTCGCCGGCTTGACCGCCGCCGCGCTGGCCGGCCTCGGCCTGGCTGTCATCGCACCCGCCGCCGAGGCGGCCGTCTCACCCACCGCCACTGTCCTCGTCGACGAGGTCTACGGCGGCGGCGGCAACTCCGGCGCCGCCTACAACCAGGACTTCATCGAGCTCGTCAACACCGGCACGACGCCCGCCGACCTCACGGGCTGGGCGGTCCAGTACGCGTCCGCCACGGGCACCAGCTGGCAGGTCACCGCCCTGACCGGGACGATCCCGCCGGGCGGCTCCTACCTCGTGGGCGAGGCCTTCGGCAGCAACACCGCGCTGCCCGGCTTCACCGCCGACGTCACCGGCACCATCGCGATGAGCGGCAGCACGGGCAAGGTCGCCCTGACGTCCACCACCACGAAGCTCACGTGCGGCACCGGCTGCGCGACCCTGCCCGAGGTCGCCGACCTCGTCGGCTGGGGTCCGACCGCGAGCTCCTACGCGGGCACCGCGCCCGCCGCGGCCACGACCAACGCCACGTCCGTGTCCCGGACCGCGCACGGCAACACCGCCGACAACGCCGCGGACTTCGCCGTCGGCACCCCGACGCCGACCGGCCTCGGCGACCCCGGGCCCGGGCCCGACCCCACACCCACGGTCGCGGCCATCGAGCAGGTGCAGGGCACGGGCAGCGCCTCCCCGCTCGCCGACACCCTCGTCACGACCCGCGGCGTCGTGACCGCCGTGTACGCGGCGGGCGGCCTCAACGGCTACGTGCTGCAGACGCCCGACGTCGACCGCACCGGGACGCCGGGTGCCTCACCCGCCGTCTTCGTCTACTCTCCCACGACCGCCGCCTCGGTCACCGCCGGCCAGTACGTGGAGGTCACCGGGACCGTCAAGGAGTTCAACGGGCTCACGGAGGTGAGCGTCCCCAGCGGCGGCCTCACCGCGCTGGCGGGCTCGCCCACGGTCACGCCGCTGCTCACCGCCTGGCCGACGACCGACGCCGAGCGCGAGGCGCTCGAGTCCGTGCTCGTCGTGCCCACCGGCGACTTCACGGTGTCGAACACCTACTCCACCAACCAGTACGGCGAGGTCGGGCTCGCAGCCGGCGACACGCCGCTCGTGCAGCCGACCGACGTCGCCCGCCCAGGCACGCCGGAGGCCGCCGCCGTGCTGGCCGACAACGCCGCGCGCGGCGTCGTGCTCGACGACGGCGCCTCCGTCGACTTCCTCGGCAGCGCCAACCGCGCGCTGTCGCCGTCGTACGTCTCGGCCACCGACCCCGTCCGGGTCGGCGCCCCCGTCACGTTCACCGCGCCGGTCGTCGTCGACTACCGCAACGACGCCTGGAAGCTCAACCCGACCGGCCCGATGACGGCAGGCGCCACCGCCCCCGCCACCTTCAAGAACACCCGGACGCCAGCCCCCGACGAGGTGGGCGGCGACCTGCGGCTCGCCACCTTCAACGTGCTCAACTACTTCACGTCGCTCGGCGTCGACCTGCCCGGCTGCGTCGCCTACACCGACCGGAACGGCGACGGCGTCACGGTGAAGTCGGGCTGCGACGCCCGCGGCGCCTGGGACGCGGACGACCTGGCACGCCAGCAGGCGAAGATCGTCGCGGCGATCAACGGGCTCGACGCGGACGTCGTCGGCCTCCTGGAGATCGAGAACTCCGCGGTGGTCGACGGGACGCCGGACGAGGCCCTGAGCACCCTGGTCGACGCGCTCAACGCGGCGGCCGGCGGGGCGGTCTGGGCCTACGTGCCGTCGTCGACCCAGCTGCCTCCCGTGAGCGAGATGGACGTCATCACCAGCGCTCTCATCTACCGGGTCGCGGCCGTGTCCCCCACCGGGCCGGCGCTCGCGCTCGGCACGGAGTCGGCCGCGGGCGGGGCGTTCGACAACGCCCGCGAGCCGATCGGCCAGCTCTTCACGCCGGCGGACGGCGGCCAGCCGCTGTTCGTCGCGGTGAACCACCTGAAGTCGAAGGGGTCGGCGGGCCCCTGGCCGGGCGACGCCGACACCGGCGACGGCCAGGGCTCGTCCAACGAGTCCCGCGTGCGCCAGGCGACGGCGCTGCGCGACTGGGTCGCCTCGGTCACCACGCCGGACCAGGCCGTGGCGCTCATCGGCGACTTCAACTCCTACACGGCGGAGGACCCGCTGCAGGTGCTCTACACCGCGGGCTACACGGACGCGCTGCGGGCGCTGAACCCCGGTGACTCGACGTACTCCTTCGGCGGACTCTCGGGCTCGCTGGACCACGTGCTGCTCAACGGCCCGGCCCTCGAGCGCGCGACCGGTGCCGACGCGTGGAACATCAACGCCGAGGAGTCCATCGCCCTGGAGTACAGCCGGTACAACTACCACGGCACGCTCTACTACACGCCTGACGCCTACCGGTCCTCCGACCACGACCCCGTCGTCGTCGGCCTGACCAGGGGCACCGTGCCGGCCGCGGCCTCGACGACCACGCTCACCGCGTCGCCGTCGAGCCAGGAGGTCGGGACGTCGGCCGTGCAGCTCACCGCGACCGTCACGTCGACGGCCCCGGTCGAGGGCACGGTGGAGTTCGTCGCCGGCTCGACCGTCCTCGGCACCGCGCCGCTGACGGCCGGCTCGGCCACGCTCGCCCTGCCCGCCTCGACCCCGGTCGGCACCTACTCCGTGGTGGCCCGCTTCGGCGGGACCGACGGCGTCGTGCTCCCGTCGGAGTCGGACCCGGTGACGGTGACCGTGACCGCCGCCAAGGTGCCGACGTCGATCGATGCGACCTCGCTCCGCTCGACCGTCTCCAAGCGCTCGCTGCTGCCGACGGTCATGGCGGCGTACGTCTCCCAGCCGGGCACCTGGTGGCCGCGGGGCCACGTGGAGTTCTGGGACGGCAGCACCCTGCTGCGCACGGCCGACGTCGTCCTCGGAGTCGCGCTGACCACGATGCCGGTGTCGACGATGGCGGTCGGGACGCACACGATCACGGCGACGTTCGTGCCGACCGACCCGGGCGTGGCGTCGAGCAGCACGACGTTCACGGTGAAGATCACGAAGTAGGCCCGCCGGCGCCGACAGGCGCCGCGACGCCCCGACGGCCGGTCCGGGACCTCCCGGGCCGGCCGT